>DAOVDO010000131.1 GCA_030669525.1 Dehalococcoidia bacterium
CCGAGCATACTGTAACTACACGCCTATTTGGATTCCTCCTCGACAGGATAGCTGCCCTAAGCTTTTCAAGGTCACCAGGAGAGGCGAGTCTCTTATTAGACATATCTCCTCCTAACTAGCAGATTCAAATACTTTTTCCAGAGCTTCCCTCGATGGTTTCGTATAATATACCCCATCTAACACCACCACAGGTCCTAATGCGCAACAGCCAATACAATTAACCGTTTCCAGAGTAAAACGCCTATCCTCCGATGTTTGAGAGGGTCTTATGTCAAGCATGGTCGAAATCCTGTCCAGTAGCCTTGCTGCACCACGTACCTGACATGCAGTCCCCATGCATACGGTTATAACATGACGGCCTTTGGGACAAAGGCTGAAAGCCTTGTAATAACTGGCTATTTGATAAACCCGGGTAATTGGAACCTCTAATTGCCTGCTCACCTCTCTTAATGTCTCGCTGGATAGCCAGCCGAACTTGTTCTGCAAATCCAGGAGGATTTGAATCAACATGTATTTATTACCCTGATAGTCACCTATAGTTCGCTTCACAGTGTTACAAACCTGGTTCAATTTATACCCCCTATTTTGAAATCATCAATAACTCAGGCAGGAAAGGCAACTGCTTTCTCCCTGAGCCTGGCAAATTCTTCACTTACCCTTTGTTGGATTCTCTCAATCTCCCTATCCGTTAAATGGCGGTATCGGCCCTGCAGCTTTAGATATTCCCTGACAGGCTTAAGTTCAGGCGGGTCAGCATTCAACCTATAGCGTCCATTCTCCACTTCATAAAGAGGGAATATTCCTGTTTGCACAGCAAGCCGACCTATTTCGATGGTCATATTTGAAGGATACCTCCATCCTGTAGGACAGGGACTCAGTATATGTATATAAGCGGGACCTTCAACTTCCGCGCCTTTCTTTACCTTTTTCATCAGGTCAAGGTGATAGCTGGGACAGGCTGTAGCTGTATATGGAATGTTATGGGCAGCACAAATCTCCACCATGTTCTTTTTCCAGCAGGTCTGTCCAATGCTGACTTTTCCCGCGGGAGCAGTAGTAGTTGAAGCCCCATACGGTGTACTGCTGGACCTCTGGATACCCGTGTTCATGTACGCCTCGTTATCCCAGCAGAGGTATAAAAAATCATGACCTCTCTCCAGGGCACCGGACAGGGCCTGCAAACCTATATCACTGGTACCACCATCTCCACCCACAGCAACACATTTAATATCCCTCTCAGGCATTTTGCCTTTAGCCATCAAACTCTTTAGACCTGCTTCAACCCCCGAAATTGTTGCAGAAGCATTTTCAAACAGAGTATGCATCCAGGGAATCTGCCACGAAGTAACCGGAAGTGGCGTGGTGCAAACTTCATCGCACCCCGTAGCCATATTCATTATCATGTTCTCACCTATAGCCTTGCAGGCAAGCCTGATTGCTAAGGCTTCACCACAGCCAGTACAGAAATTATGACCCGGTACCAGAAACTCCCTGGTAGTAACATTGCTCTGGCCAAACTCTATAAATTCTCTATCCGTCATCATTGCCCCCTCATACTAACCATTTCACCCCTTACGCCAACCACCTCCAGTATTTTATCTGACCCCTTCTCCGCAATCTCCCTGCCTCTGTCAACAACATATTCGAAATCCTCCGCCGACATATCCCTTCCACCCAGGCCACCCACAATGCCAACAACCCTGGGTCTTGGTTCCTCGCCATATAAAGCCGATTTTACCTCCGAGAACACCGGACCTCCCATACCAAAAGAAATGCACCTGTCGAAAACAATAACAGTCTCCACACCTTTTACCGCCTGGCGAAGCTCTTCGAACGGGAAAGGCCTCCACAGGCGCAGCCTTATGAGACCCAAAGATTCCCCTTTGGCTTGCCTCCCATCCACTGTCAACTTTGCTGTCTCGCTATAGCTTCCCATAGTCAACAGCAGCGTTTTAGCACCTTCAGCCTTATACGATTCGACAGGAGAATAATAGCGACCAAATATATCCCCGAATTCTTTCCATCCCTGGAGTATTATCCCCGTAGACTTCCTGAAAGCTACTTCCTGGGCCACTTTCGCTTCAGAATATAGATCAGGAAGGCCTACAGCCCCGTGCGTCATTGGCCTATCAGGGTCCAGTGCAAAGGGATAATTAAATTTGGGAAGGAATCTATCAACCTCGCTTTGTTCCGGCAGAATTACTGGCTCTATCACATGAGAAAGGGTAAAGCCATCCAGGTTAACCATCACCGGAAACAGAACCCCGGAGTCTTCACCAACACGAAAAGCCCACAGAGTTAAATCAAAAGCCTCCTGATTGTTTTCGCAGAATACCTGAATCCAACCGGTATCCCTGCACGCCATGACATCAGAATGGTCACCCCAAACGCTTATCGGTGCAGAAAGAGCCCTGTTACATATCACCATGACTACCGGGTATCTCATGGATGAAGCCACATAAACAACTTCATGCATGAGTTCCAATCCCTGGCCCGCAGTAGTAGTGAAGGCTCTAGCCCCAACGGATGAAGCTCCCAGGCAGGCACTCAAAGCTGAATGCTCCGACTCAACAGGTATATAGCTGGCTTTCAGCTCACCATTAGCCACCATCTCAGCGAGCCTCTCAGGAATATGCGTCTGCGGTGTTATAGGATAGGCAGCAATAACGTCAACATCAGCCATCTTCACCGCTTCAGCCACGGCATGCGAAGCCTCCAGCGCTACTCTCTTGCTCATGTTTCCTCCTCTTCTATCATGGTGATAGCTGCCACCGGGCATATATTGGCGCAGATGCCGCATCCTTTGCAGTAATAAAGGTCGGGCTCATAATACCCATCATCAATAATCTTCATGGCTCCATCAGGACAGTATATCCAGCACCGACCACACCTGTTGCACTTTTCCTTATCTATTACGGGCTTTTCGCTCCTCCAATCACCGGTCCTACGTAAGCTAGCATTGCCCGCTTCTGTGACTATATTGCCAACCTCCATGTCTTTCCAGGTCAAGTCATATGCCGTTTTTAGCTTTTCCTGTGCCATTTTTACTCCTCCATCACAGTCTCTTCATAAGCTCTTCTCATAGCCTCAATATTTCCATCAGCACGTTTACCGAAACGCTCCCGTAATTCCTCTACAACAGAATCCATCAATACAGCCTCAGTGACTTTTAGTAACGCACCCATCATGGTGGTATTCGTGATAGGCAGCCCTATTGTTTCTCTGGCAATCCTGGTAGCATCCAGTGAGGCTACAGGCCACCTGTACTCAAACTCAGACTTCAACTGAGCGGGAGATTTGATTGAATTGATTATAATCTTACCCTCATTTTTAAGCCCTGAAGTTACATCAACAATACGCAACAACCTTGGGTCAAGCACCGCCACTACGTCCGGCTGGTAAATATTCGTCCTGATTCTGATAAATTCGTCGCTTATCCTGAGGAAGGCAATAACTGGTGCTCCCCTCCTCTCAGGTCCAAAGCTGGGGAAAGATTGAGCATACCTTCCCTCGCTTATTGCCGCCCTGGCTATCAACTCAGCGGCAGTCACCGCACCCATCCCCCCTCTACCATGCCACCTCACTTCAAGAATCCTACCCATAAAAAACCCCCTTAACACATAATAAATACCCC
>DAOVDO010000110.1 GCA_030669525.1 Dehalococcoidia bacterium
GGACAGGATACAGTCTCTCTCATCATCAGGGGTGGGGATGAACCGACCAACTTAGAAATGCCCGGGCTAAATGTAAACTATTGCCCTGAACTGATACAGGAACTAAGCAGTATACTGGGCGAAGGCAATTTGAAGGTTGTGCAACGACTTATATAGCTTTAGACTCGATGCTTAGCAGGCGCCGTTTCCATAACTTGCCATCACTAAATCCACCAGTACTGCCATCGCTGCGGATTACTCGATGACAGGGGATTATTATAGGCAGGCGGTTTCTAGCCAGAGCTTGTCCCACTGCTCTTGCCGCTCCAGGCATACCCATCTTGCTAGCAACCCAGATATAACTCCTTGTCTCACCATAAGGAATGGATTGAGTTGTCTCCCACACGCTTCTCTGGAAGGCAGTGGCCCAGGATAAATCTAACCTGTCAGGGAAAGTAAGCGGCTCGCCGCTCAGGTAACGCCTTAATCTCTCAGCCAGACCATTAAGATAACTGGTTCCAGCCTCGCACAGTATCCCGGTATTATAGCCCGAGCCAGATTCCCCCAGGATATGCTGTACCTGTTCTGATGATGGCTGTGGCAAGACAAGCCTTCTCAGCCCATCCAGCGAATCCATTAGCCCCATCCACCCCAGCGAAGTATTAAAGATGAAATAGCTTCCCTCCATTGGTCTATTTTTATTCCCAGCTACTTCAGCAGCCAGGGTAACCCCCCCCTCACAGCTCACTATTAAACTCAGTTTGCCTTCTCCCGCCCGGTAACCTCAAGCACTGGTATCGATTCCCATTGACGAAGTGGTACGGCGACTCCTGCCCCACAGGTAAAATGCCGCCGCAGATGCGAACGACAGAAGGGAGATTGTTCCCCAGATGGGTCGGGCATCTGAGGGGAAGGCATCGAGTAAAATCCCACCTACCAATGGCCCGCCTGAAATGCCCAGCATCTCACTCAATCCAAAGAACCCCATATACCGACCCCGCCGGTCCCGTGGAGAAAGCTCCCCCACCACTGCAAGCGCTGTGGGAGAGAAGATAATCTCACCAACCGTGGTGATTGCTATCGCCACAAGAGCCCAGGTGAAGCTTTCAATCCACCCCAGTGCCAGGTATCCAAATCCATAGATGATGCTTCCCAGGATGAGTGCCGTGGGTTTCGCTAACCGGGTGATGCCACGAGCCATCTGATACTGGAACAGTACCACGATAAGCCCATTCGCGGTGAGTAATAGACCATACTGCGCTGTTGAAAATCCAATACGGTCCACGGTGAAAACCGAGAGAGTGCTCATTAGCTGCGACGCTCCCAGGAAGAGTAACAGGCTTACGGCAGTGAATATCATAAATGTACGATCGGTGGCAACAGAGAACATGCTACGCAAGTCTACCTGCTCAGTGGCACCATGGAAAGACTCTTTAAGAAAGAACAGGATAAGACAGAAGGTAAGTATGCTCACAAAGGCTGCTACACCGAAAAGCCAGGCGTAGGGAAGGAAAGTCGCCAGATATCCTCCCAATGCCGGGCCGATGGCAAAGCCCACGTTGCCACCTACCCGCAGGAGACCATAGGTCTCCGTTAGACGCTCCTTCGGGGAAAGATCAACTACCATTGCAGCAGTGATTGGACGCACCGCTGCCCCCGCCGCCCGCCCGGCTATATAGACCGCTATGATAGCCCATACCGGAGCCGATATCCCAATCAACACCGTTAGACCGGAGAAAAACAGTATCCTTATTCCAACAGACACAACTAAAACCGGTCGGCGACCTAACTTATCTGAAAGCCATCCACCCACTAGCTGGCTAGCAGCACCACAGAGCCCTGCAACCAGCATGAATATACCAACCATGGTCATGGAGAGACCCCGGCTCTGATACAGGTACAGTGCCAGGAAAGGAAGGCAAATGGCGAACGAGATAGAACTGAGTAGATGAACCCCGGTGAGGACCCATATGCCAGTCTCAAACCGACCAAAAAAGCCCTGGCGCAAACTCTGTTTTGTTTTTGAAATTAATTGCAAATATATATCTCTTTCTTCGCCCTTGTTACATCTTCATGTCAGGTACCAGGCATAAAGCACAAACACCACTATTTTATAGAGGTCGTTCGGGCGAGGGTAATACCACAAGATGGTGAATTCTATCACAGACAGGTTAAAACAGGACTACCTGTATTTCACGTCCTGCTACCCCATCTCTGGCTCAATTACGCCATAATTGCCGTCTTTGCGGCGATATAACAGATTGAGCTTGCCAGTCTCAGCGCTGATAAAAAGAAAAAAGTCATGTCCCAGTAGTTCCATCTGGTTTATGGCTTCATCCTGCAGCATGGGTTTAACCAGAAAATACTTACTCTTTACTATCCATTCAGGGGCTTCAAGCTCCTCAGCTTCTCCAGTGGCTTCCTGGTAGGGCAATGAAACACCTCTCCTTTTGTCATATAGCTTACCTTTGTACTGTTCAATTCGACTGGTCAGCGCATCCACAACCTTATCCAGAGCTGTGCGAATATTCTCCGCCTTCTCCTGAGCCCTTATCAAGGTACCGTTACTATCAAGGGTTACCTGAACGGTATATCTTTGCTCGGGCTGCTTTGCCTTTACCCTGGATATCTCGACCTTGCCTTCACCAATAGTTGGTAAGTAATGGCTCAGTTTGCCAATCTTTTTACTGACCTGCCGTTGCACTGCTTCAGAGGCTTCCACATTTTTGGTAATGATTTGCAAATTCATGATTTCCCCCTTCATCTATGTATTTCCCTGGCCAGGGTCAATCCCCATACCGAAGTAGCGCCCCCACTTTTCAGGGCTGAAGCACATGACTCCAGCGTGGCTCCGGAAGTGCACACATCGTCAACAAGAATAATCTGTTTGCCTCTCACCTTTCCATTCTGGCATTTAAAAGCATCCGTTACATTCTTTCGTCGATCTTCTACGGTTGCTGTTCTCACCTGGGGTTGCGCCTCTTTGATTCGAATAAGACAACCCTCAATCACAGGCAGATTCGTAATTTTTCCCAGCTCACGAGCCAGAAGACTTGATTGATTATAGCCTCGCTCTCTCAACCGCCGTGGATGCAGTGGAACGGGTACGAGGGCCTCGCCAGGTAAGGGGCTGGACTGCAGGTAATCAGCCAGTAACGCAGCCAGACAGGGCGAGATAGCCTTCAAGTTCCGGTATTTTAGCTGGTGAATGGCCTCGCGAATTACTTCAGCAAAGCGAAATGGTGAGCGGATGCCATCAATCTCTGTTTGCCTCTGTCTACAAACTGGACACAGGATACCACTAGCCTGAGGCTTTCCGCACCCGGGGCAAAGTGGGGGCATCAACCTTGGCAGTCTTCTACAGCAGTCAGGGCAAAGAAAACTACCCACTACCCCACAGCCAACACAGCGACGCGGAAAAAAGGACTCAACCGTCAACTTGGCTAGCCGACTTAAAAGAGACAAAACTTTTTATTGCTGGGCTAATTCTCAGCGCGGATGGGCTCGAAGTGCGCCGCTGAGAATAGGCTCATTCAGGTATACCTCACCGTTCCTGATTTTGAGATTGTAGCCACAGTCAGGGTTGGTGCATACCCAGGCTTTGTAGTGAATTGCTGCCCCTTGACTACCGAAATCAGATAGGGGCACCAACACACCCGTGCCGCACTTTTGGCATTTGGGGAACTCAATATTTTCCAATGGTTCCACCTCCCCTCCAAAAAGATTTACCAAGCATACACTAAAAATGGCTTGCTGGCAAGTGAAATTTAGCTTGAAACTCAGGAATTTTTAATTTTTGCCCCGATTTTCTAGGTCTTTAGCTTCGCCATAGATAAGCAAGTGTAGATAGCTCCCCCAGGCGTTAGTTGACTTCTCATGAGGCTGATGGCGCCAACATTAATGGGATAACTGGTTTCAAATCTGGTAGATACTACTAGCTCGCCAAGACTTTTTCTCTCTGCCGGTGATGCCCTTTCTTTGATGCGGGCTAGAGTTAGATGTGGCATAAAGGGGCGTTCCTCTCTGGCAAAGCCCAAAAGAGCAAGCGCAGAATCGATATTCTGTTGTAAGCTCAGGAGCTTATCTATTTCTCCTTTAATGCCAACCCAGATAACGCGCGGCTGCTTTAGATTGGGGAACCCCCCTAGACCTGAAATCTCCAGATGGAAAGGAGAGGCTCCCTGGGTGGCTTCCTCCATAGCTTTTGCTACCTCAGTCACTCGATTAAAGGGGATATTACCTAAAAACTTCAAAGTTAAATGGATGCTTTCAGGATTCACCCATTTGATAAAGGGATGCTCAGCTCTTTCCAATTCGCTTCTCATTTGTGCCAGCCCGCCTTTAGCATTCTGGGGCAATTCGATAGCGATAAATGAGCGGATTTG
>DAOVDO010000017.1 GCA_030669525.1 Dehalococcoidia bacterium
GAGCGCTATCGCCAGTGGGATGCCTGTATGTTAGCCGATTTCGCCCTTATAGCCGGGGGAGAAAATTTCAGGGGTGACAGGGAAAGTCGATTTAAACACCGCATGTACCGCAAGGGAAAGTATATATGGGAAAGATATGCAAAACTGGGCTGTGTTGGTTGTGGAAGATGTGCCTCCGCCTGTCTTGCTGATATCGCCAGCCCGGCCGAAACCTTCAATATGCTAAAGAAGGAGACTAAATGAGATGATTAGTCAAACCATCCCACAGACATCCATCTATTTACCACACCTTGCTGAGCTGATAAGGATTGAGCCTATAGCTGACATGGAGAAGCTATTCGACTTTAAGTTAAAAAATGAGAAGGAATTAAGCTATAAGCCGGGACAATTCGTTGAGCTTTCTATCTTCGGTATCGGCGAAGCTCCTATATCAATCTCATCTTCACCAACAAAGAAAGGCAGCTTTGAGCTGGCAGTACGAAACGCCGGCAATGTAACCAACGCCCTTCATAACCTGAATACAGGAGCAATAGTGGGTATCAGAGGGCCTTTCGGCAATGGTTTCCCCGTGAATAGTCTTAAGGATAAAGACATCCTGATAGTAGCCGGTGGCATAGGTCTATTCCCGTTACGCTCTCTAATTAACTATATACTGGATAAAAGGAGCGAATTTGGCAGGCTTATTATCTTGTGTGGCAGTAAAACTCCCAGGGAGCGCATATTCATCAATGAGCTGGAGAACTGGCATAGAAGACAGGATGTGGAGTTTCTGGAAACAGTAGATGAAGGTGATGAAAAATGGACGGGAAACGTAGGTATGGTAACCACCCTTTCTAAAAAAATCGATATTAACTCCAAAAAGACCTTTGCTATCATAGTAGGTCCCCCGGTTATGTATAAATATGTGGTAGCCGAATGCCAGAAAAAAGGCATCCCCGATAATCAAATATTACTGTCCCTGGAGAGAAGGATGAAATGTGGGGTAGGCAAATGCGGGCATTGCCAGATTAATGGAGTATATGTTTGTCAGGAAGGACCGGTGTTTACCTACAGCCAGATTCAGGAATTACAGGAGGCAATTTAGATGAAACCCAAGTTGGGATTTTTTGACTTCACCGGTTGTGAAGGCTGTCAGCTAGAGATACTCAATTTCGAGAATGAACTGTTAGAGCTATTGCAACATGTGGATGTTGTAAATTTCAGAGAGGTTATGCGGGAGAAAAATGGGGACTACGAAATAGCCTTTATAAATGGAGCTATTTCCACAGAATCTAGTAAGGCAAGAATTAAGAAAATAAGGAATAAGGCAAAGATACTGGTAGCCATGGGAGCCTGCGCCTGTTCAGGTGGGGTTAATTGCCTTGCCAATTTCCGTGCCATGGAAGAGAATCTCAAGATAGTCTATGGTGACTGTGCTGATTACTACAACCCAATCCCGGCACGCCCCGTTCATGCAGTTGTGCCTGTAGACTATGAACTGCCTGGCTGCCCCATAAACAGGTATGAGTTCCTCCAACTGGTCAAGGCGCTACTGGTAGGTAAAAAGTTCGAACTGCCCAACTACTCAGTATGCGTAGAATGCAAGCTGGCCGGAAACGTCTGCGTATTCGAAAAGGGAGGATTTTGCCTGGGACCAGTCACCAGAGCTGGTTGCAATGCCATCTGCATCAGCAATGGCAGCCGCTGCCGTGGCTGCCGTGGTCTGGTAGATGACCCCAATACAAATTCAGAAAAGGAAATTTTACGAAAACATGGATTAACTGTAGATGACATACTGAGCGAGTTTAGAATTTTCAACAGCTACCTGGAGGTGGCGAAATGACGCAACTAAACATCAATGTTCACCATGTAACCAGAGTAGAAGGGCATGGCAACATTACTGTTAATGCCAGGGATGGCAAGATAGAAGAGATAACATGGGCAATCTCAGAGCCCCCACGCTTCTTCGAAGCTATGTTCAGAGGCCTGAGCTATAAGGACGTCACCTGGATAGCCCCCAGAATTTGCGGCATCTGCTCCATAGCCCATTCCAACTGCTCAATTCAAGCCACCGAGGCTGCCTTCGGTGTTCAACCCAGTGAGCAGACGATACTTCTGCGTGAGCTACTGGAGCACGCTGAAACATTGCAAAGCCATGTGCTTCATTTCTACTTCCTGGCTGCCCCGGACTTCCTGGGAGCTGGCAGTGCCTTCTCCCTGGCCCACACCCACAAGGAAGCAGTGTTGAGAGCACTGCGGTTGAAGAAACTGGCCAATGACCTGGCTGACTTAATAGGTGGCAGGAAGGTTCATCCCATAACCTGTATCGTTGGCGGATTTACCAGAGTGCCTGAAGTCAGCCAGCTAAGAGTTATGCAGCAAAGATTAACTCAGGCGATGGATGACTTGAAGGAGACAGTCAAACTATTCAAAGGATTGAATATCCCCGATTTTTTCAGGGAAACAGAATACATCGCTCTCAAAGACCCAGCAGAATATGCTTTTATCTCGGGCAACATTACCTCCACTGATACCGGTATCGCACCAATTGCCAGTTACCTTCAGATAACCAATGAGTTTTGTGTACCCCACTCTACAGCTAAGTTCACCAGGCATAACCGTGATTCCTACATGGTAGGAGCACTGGCGAGGTTCAACAACAACTTTATTCAACTCTCGCCCGAGGCTCAAGAAGCAGCTGAGAATTTTGGACTAACTCCAATTTGCCACAACCCGTACATGATAAGTATGGCTCAAATTGTCGAATCCATTCACATAGTAGAGGATGGTCTGAAGCTAATCGACCAGCTTATACAGCGGGGAATAAATGAGGAGAAGCTGGATGTTAAAGTTAAATCAGGGAGAGGCATTGGCGCAGTAGAAGCTCCCCGCGGGACTTTATTTCATGACTATGTCTATGACGACCATGGAATATTAACCGAAGCTAACTGCATCGTGCCCACCAACCAGAACCATAACAATATCCAGAAAGACATGGAGGCACTGGTGCCAAGCATTATCCACAAATCTCAAGAGGAGATAACTCACATGCTGGAGATGCTGGTGCGAGCCTACGACCCATGTATTTCTTGCTCAACCCATTTGTTAAAAGTAAAATTTGTCTGACAGCAATGTTGAAGGAAACAGGTCAACCAAAGATTATAATCCTGGGAATAGGTAACATACTACTCAGAGATGAAGGAGTGGGAATCCACCTTGTGCGGATGCTGGATAAAGATGAGATGGATTATGATAACCTGGAGATTATAGATGGCGGAATTTGCCCTGAGTTCGTGTCCCTTGTCGGAGATGCCCGCAAGTTGATTATCGTCGACGCTATCGAAGGAGGTAAACAACCAGGAACAATATATCGCATCAGCACTGATGACATAATAACAGACCTCCCCACGCCACTATGCTCACATCAAGCAGGTGTGGTGGACAGCTTGAAGCTACTAAGAGCAATAGAGAAGGAACCACAAGATATAGTTATTATCGGAATTGAACCCAAGAACATGGACTTCGGTCTGGAACTTTCACCTGAGGTGAAAGGAAAGATGGCCGAGCTAAAGGAAATAGTGACCACAGAGATAAATCGAACCAAATATCTCCTGCCATTAGCCAATCCTAGCCTTGCCCCTGTTTAGATAGACAATAAATAACACCCGAGCTACGAATGCCTAAAAGAAAGACCCTCCGACTGGCTCGCATCAGTATCCGTGGCATTGTTCAGGGGGTCGGATTCAGACCTTTTGTCTACGGACTGGCCACCAAACACAATTTAACGGGATGGGTCTACAATACCTCCGAAGACGTTAAAATTGAGGTGGAGGGGGAAGCGGAAGCTATTGAACAGTTTAAGGCAGAGTTGCAAACAGAAATCCCACCTCTGGCCCATATTGAAGATATTTCTGTTACCTACCTTCCCGCTGCTGGCCATGAAAGCTTCGAAATTAGGCCCAGCATTACCGTGGAAGGCAAATACCAGCTCATCTCTCCAGATATTGCTACCTGCAAAGCCTGCTTAAGCGAACTACTGAACCCAAATGACAGGCGATACCACTATCCATTTACCAACTGTACCAACTGCGGGCCTCGATTTACCATAATCAATGACATGCCCTACGACCGCCCCAGTACCACCATGCGCCATTTCCAAATGTGCCCTCTATGCCAGGCAGAGTATAATAATCCACATGATCGTCGCTTCCACGCCCAACCCAATGCCTGCCCCGAATGTGGCCCAAAAGTTGAACTGGCCGATGCCCATAGCAAGATTATTGAGACCTCAGACCCCATAGCCAGCGCTGGTCAACTCTTAATAGAAGGAAAAATAGTCGCCATAAAAGGTCTGGGAGGATTCCTCCTCGCCTGTGATGCCAGTAACCAAACCGCAGTTCAAACCCTGCGGCAAAGAAAAAAGCGACCTTTTAAACCCCTCGCTATAATGGTAACCAATTTAGCTGAAGCCCAAAAACATTGCTATGTATCACCGGAAGAAGCAAAGCTGCTTTCCTCCCCCCAAAGCCCTATAGTGCTTATGAGATGGAGAGTTGACTCATCCCTGTCCCGAGAAGTAGCCCCAAACCTGGAATACCTTGGCGTTATGCTGCCCTACACACCTCTCCACCACCTTTTACTAAGATACACACAATTGCCTTTAGTAATGACCAGTGGCAATATCAGCGAAGAACCTATCGCTAAAGACAATGATGAAGCCTTTAGCAGGCTTTCAGGAATCGCGGATTACTTCCTGATCCACAATCGTGATATTGCTTCCAGCTACGACGATAGCGTCGCCATAATAGAAAGAAAAACAAGCCAGCTTATCAGACGTGCTCGCAGCTACGCCCCTTGCCCTATCCACCTCAAATTTAAAGCCAGACAAGTGCTTGGCTGTGGTGCCCAGACCAAAAGCACTTTCTGCCTGACCAGAGATAATTATGCCTTTATGGGCCAGCATATTGGCGATCTGGAAAATATGGAGACTCTGGAGCATTTCGCTGATACTATCTCACTGTATAACAGGCTATTCCACATCCAGCCTGAGATTATCGCCCATGACCTGCACCCCGATTATCTTTCCACCACCTACGCCCGAGAGCTGGCTGCATCTGGAGTGAAGCTCATTCCTGTACAGCACCATCACGCTCATATTGCTAGCTGTATGGCCGACAATGGATTACAGACACCGGTTATCGGCATTGCCTTTGACGGCACCGGATTGGGCAGCGATGGATACTCCTGGGGAGGAGAGTTTTTGGTAGCTGACTACAACGGTTTTAATAGAGTAGGCCATCTGCAATACTTGCCTTTGCCAGGAGGAGACACAGCCACCAGAAACCCTTATCGCATCGCCATAAGCTACCTTCTGAGTCTCCTGGGAGAAAACGCTCTGAACACTGTCATAGCAAACGCGGTAAAACAATCTCAACCAACACACCTGAAGCAGGTTAGCGAAGCTGAAATCCAGATTATTAAACATCAAATGGAAAGAGGACTTAATTCGCCATTGACATCAAGCATGGGACGGCTGTTCGACGCCGTATCGGCACTGATAGGCATAAGAGATAAAATAGATTACGAAGGGCAAGCGGCCGTAGAGCTGGAAATGATTGCCTATAAGGGAAATCATACAGACAACCAGGATAGATACCCATACCACATTGCCGGGGATAAGGGAGTACGGGTTATAGAGCTGGGTGGCTTACTCTCAGCCATAGTTGATGACCTGGTAAAAAATATCCCTCAGAAAACAATATCAAACAGATTCCACAACACAATAGCCCGGGTGACAAACGATATGTGTCAACTGATAGCCGGCGAAACTGGAATTAAACAGGTAGCCTTGAGTGGCGGTGTATTCCAGAATCGCTTACTCCTCAGGGAAATTACCAGTTTGCTGGAAATCAGTGGCTTTCAAGTATTCACCCACAGCCAGGTGCCCTGCAATGATGGCGGCATCTCTCTGGGACAGGCTGTTATTGCCAACTTTGCCTAGATAAAAGCTGTATTTACCCTCTATAATAAGAGACTGACCGGCAAGCGGTAATCTTCACCAATTAAAGATATAACCTCTATGAAAAAAGATAGCCCATGGCATGACAAAACCCTCCTATCTATCTGCGTGGGGCAGTTTTTACTGATGATAGGGATGGGATTTCTCAGTCCTGTACTGCCCAAATTTGTCCAGGCACTTGGCACTGCTCCGACGCAAATAGGGACAACGGTGGGATTAATTATTAGTGCCTACGGTGTAGGACGAGCTATCATGTGTTTACCCACCGGGAAACTGGCTAAACGCTACGGACGGAGACCCCTTCTTATCCTTGGCCCCAGTATAGTAGCTATCAGCACCCTGTTTATGGGCTTTGCCACTGAATGCTGGCAACTGGTGGCGCTCCGCCTGCTTGAAGGACTAGCTGCAACTGTTTTCAGCGTAACTGCCATGATTATCACCGGTGAAATAAGCACCCCTGCTAAACGCGGGCAGTACATGAGTCTCTACTGGGGAAGCCTGCTTATCGGCGCAAGCATGGGACCAACTCTGGGAGGCTTTGTAGGTCAGTACCTGGGTTACCGGGCTCCTTTCTTCTGCTTTGCTGCACTCGCCTCAGCAGCTACTCTATGGAATTACCTGCGCATTCCTGCAACTATAATAAGGCACACACCTGCCACATCCGCAACGTCAAAGAATTTCCCAACCAAGAACCCGGCTAATAGACAAACCCCATTATACCAGAATCTTAGCTTTGTGCTCGTATCCATTATTTCCCTGGTTACTCTACTTACTATAACTGGTAACCAGATAACTCTAGTTCCTCTACTGGGCTATGAACGCCTTGGTTTGATGGAAGTACAGGTAGGCTGGACTCTTGGGGTAGCAGCTGCTACCCAGTTTGCCCTTGGCTTCCTTGCCGGCAGGCGTTCAGATAAGATGGGAAGAAAATCCCTTATTTTTTCTGGTGGGATAGTAACTGCCCTTGGACTGGTTCTTTTTACTCAGAGCGGCAGCTACTCTTCTTTCTTATTCAGCGCTGCGGTGCTGGGCCTGGGAAGAGCCTTCAGCAGTGTTGTATCCAGTGCCTATGTCACTGATATTGCATTATCACGAGACTACGAACACACTCTGGCATTATATCGCACCGCAACTGACATTGGCGCCATTATAGGTCCTATTCTCCTTGGTTGGCTGAAAGATATTAGCGGACTAGATTTGCCTTTCTTTGTAGGCGCTGGCTTCATGTTTTTAACAGTAACTCTCTTTGCTGCATTCGCCAGGGAGACGGGTGGTGGAGTTACCAACCAATAAGCCTGCTTAACCAAGTCTCCCGGACTATCGCCATACTAGACTAAAGTATCACCGAGCAGGGACTAAATTTTTATTGTATAAAGAACGTAATGTTACTGCAAGCATATTGACAAATAATGACACTCATGGTATATATAAGTAATCAAGAGCAGTTATATCCAGGAAGTGACAAGGTCGAGCCACAAGGAAATGAAAGCGTTTTAAAAAGGAGGTGCTGCCAGGAAAGAAAATAAGCTATCATCAATCGTATAAACAACTACAAGGAATTGACAAGATTCAACTATCTGTTATTATATATTTGATGACTTCAATTTCAGGATAGCGCTGTCGCAAATTGAAAATAGTTTGGAGTCGAGCGATTTACCAAGATACAATAAATGAGGAGGATAAAAATGGCTGAAGAAAAGAAAATTGAGCACGGATTTGCCGGGGAAACCATCATAAGTGATGAGGTGGTGGCCTCAATCGCCGGACTGGCTGCTAAGGAGGTAGAAGGAGTCTCCAGTTTGGGTAAAAGTACCGTTCGCCGCGCGCTCACTCAGCACCTGGGAGGCGCTGGAGAGAAGGCCAGATTGGGTGTACAGGTTGAGGTGGGAAAAAGAGAGGCTATAGTTGACCTCCAGTTGGGCATCATATATGGGTTTAATATACCCACAGTTGTAAACGAAGTTCGTAAAAAGGTGGGTACCCGCCTCATGGAAATCAGCGGACTTGTTGCCAAGGAAATCAATATAAACGTTGTGACCGTTGAGATCCAGGAGAAGAAGCAAGCTAAAGTGGCTTAGGCATTTTCCGACGTCGCTTAAAGGTAAACACTTATAGAAGCTATTTAGCGACAACAGATAATGTGCTTGTGTCATTTTAAATATGTGTGTAATATAACCCACAGGAGGAGCAATGGCTGAACAAGAATTTGTTGGTGAAACCATAATAGGAGAGGAGGTTGTAGCATCAATCGCCGGGTTGGCTGCCAAGGAGATTAAAGGTGTGGCTGGACTGGGCAAGAGTGCCGTTCGCCGCGTACTTACTGAACACCTGGGAGCCGCTGATGAGAAAGCCAGACTGGGTGTAGCGGTTGAAGTGGGTAAAACAGAAGCTATTATTGATCTCCAGCTAATCGTCGTATATGGATTCAGCATACCCAACATTATCAACGAGGTTCGTAAGCAGGTAGCCTTTCGCCTCATGGAACTCGTTGGTCTTATCGCCAAGGAGATCAATGTGCGCGTTGTAGGCGTTGAGATACCTGAGAAGAAACAAACAAAAGTGGAGTAGATATCTATCGAGGTAAATTGAAGGCTGGCTTCATGCAAGCCTCTAAGAGAAGGAAAGTATATGCTTTTATCTATTTTTAATCGGGTAATAATAATAATAATTGCTCTGCTGATATTGGTCGGGGCGGTGACTACCTGCCTCGTGGCTACCGGGGCGGTCACCCCGGATGTCCTGCCGTTCGAATGGTCCGAGTCTCAGCTACAAAGGGTTGCCGATGCCACAGGAAGTAGCGCAGGCAGCATCATTGCCATTGCTGTGGTCGTTGCTCTGGTCATGATAGTACTGCTGGTCTTCGAGTTTATACCATTGAGCAAGCCAGCCAGCTTCCTGATTAGCTCCACCGAAAAGGGCACCAGCACTATTGATGCTGATAGCGTCTGCATACTGGTGGAACACGCCGGTGCCACTATTCACGATGTACGTGATGTTAAAAGCAGCGTTAGGGAAAGAGTAGAAGGCTTGTTCATTTCCTGTCGAACTTCAGTAGCCCTGGGAAGTAATCTGCTTGAGCTTGAAGCCGAGTCAAGAAGCATGATTAGCGAAACGGTAGAGCAGCTCACCGGACTGGCTGTAGCGAAGGTGGACATTAAACTTAAATATGAGTCAAAGAAAGCCAAGACGTTAGCCGTGCGCTGAAGAGAGCTAACAGATGTTAAACCCAAAGATAATAGGTGCTATTATTGGGTTAGTAGTGGGGCTGGTGGTGGTATGCCTTGGTCTGCCAAAAGCCCTGCTTGTGGCCTTATTCGTTGTGATTGGCTGGTTTGTCGGCAAGGTTCGAATGGGTGAAATTGACCTGGTCGATATTTACGAGCGCTTCAGGGACAGAGGACACCGAAGATAATCCCGACCATCCCCCAGCAACTATCTCCGCTTATATGTGTTTGATCCTGGATTTCCTATATCAAACTGGGGACATAGGCAGGCATTGATGGTAAAATAGCTTCAAAAGCCCCTTGTTTAGCTTCATCAGATGGGGCTGGCTGGAGGAACCCAATGGTTGAAAAGACCAGGGAGATACTGAAGCTCCAATTCGATAAACGGCTTATGCTTGAGTTCCACGGGGCCAGGATAACCTCGGATGCAGGGCTGCTGGCCTGTCGGGAACTGGATAATGAATTTGGAGATTGCGAAGGAGCAATGCTGCGGTCAGGCAATGTCCATAGCGCTGAGCGTTGGCGGCAAGTTCTGGAGCCAATTGTGGAGCGGTACAGGAAGACAGGAGTGCGGCTGTCGTTCAGGGCTGATGCCATAGATATATTATCGGTGATAACAGCAATGAGGGTCAGAATGCCTCATTGTGAATTGAAATGGGAAATTTCGGATAAAATCGCATGGTTTCTTAACATTATATTCACATTAGTGTATTACACTTACTGTAACATCAGGATAAGGAGAGTAATTGATGGCACAACAAGAAGCTCCTCAGAGTGCACCAGAACCCAAGAACGTAAAGAAAAGAGATAAAAGCAGTAAGAAGATTAATCTGCGGTTGATTATTCAAATATTCTTTTTTGCCCTCATTGCATTGATCGCGGTTAATCATGCCCTGGAGGATCAAGGAAGGGCAATCGGTTTCCTGTCATCAGCATCGCTGCATGCTGTCTGTCCCTTTGGTGGTGTCGTCTCCATTTACCAGTATGTCACGGCGGGGGCCTATGTACATAAAATCCACGCATCATCCTTTATCCTGATGTACATCATATTTGCTCTGGCATTACTCGTTGGCCCGGCGTTTTGTGGTTGGGTTTGTCCTTTAGGTAGTTTTCAAGAGTGGCTGGGGAAGCTGGGCAGGAAAATATCCCCTAAAAAGTTCAATAAACTTATACCCGCCAGAACCGACCGGTATTTGAGATATCTGCGTTACGGGGTATTGATATGGGTTGTGTATGTTACCGCTACTTCGGCAACGCTGTTTTTTGCGAACTATGACCCATACTATGCCCTGTTCAACTTCTGGACAGGCGAGGTGGCTATCAGTAGTTTAATAATACTGGGCGTGGTGATACTGGCCTCCCTGTTCGTGGAAAGGCCTTTTTGCAAGTATGCCTGTCCTTATGGGGCAATACT
>DAOVDO010000036.1 GCA_030669525.1 Dehalococcoidia bacterium
ATACTCCTATTCTAATAGCTTAGAATGTATTTAAATCTGGTTAACGCTAATTGGTCATTCCTTATAGTAATTAGTATGGAGCGGAAATCTGTTAGCAAAAGGAAACTGCATGATTTTCTGGATAAACTCAAAGCCGGCCCAGGAGATTATATAACTCTATACATAAGGTCTCTTTCCTTCCCATATTACATAGACGATCTATCACTGGCACCTGAATACAGTATATGCATCGATGAAATCAGGGAGTTGGTCAGAGCTAAACCCGCTGTTCAGGAGATAGAGAAATATGGAACGGGGGTAGCCGTATTTTGGCAGAGAAGTGGAAACAGGTGCATGGTGTTACCGCCATTCCCTATTAACAAAGACAAGGTGTCTCTGGGTGAGCTTGATACCTCAGTTATATACGAAGCACTGGAAAGAAAATACGCTATAGGGGTTGTGCTGGTGACTTGGGGCTCCTACGCTGTGGGGGTTTTCTATGGTGATAGTCTGGTGGACTCAAAGGTGGGGACGGGGTATATTCACAAGGAGCACAAGAAGGGAGGCAGCAGCCAGAAAAGATTTGCCAGAAGGACTGAGGAGCAAAAAAAGAATTTTCTGAGAAAGGTCAGCGGTAGAATTGAAGAGAGGTTTAAAAATCATGCCTTGGATTATGTTTTTTTCGGTGGGAACAGATTAATTGGAAAGCCGCTATTAAAAGAGTGCGCATGCCTTAAGGCAGAAACGTACAAAATTTCTGAAAAACTGGTGGACGTAAGGTATGCAGATAAGGAAGCCTTGGATAACAGTTTGAAAGCAATAACAAAGTCGCTAATTCTAATTTATTAAGGGCATATAAAAAAGCAGGCCTGAAAAAAGCTACGTGAGTATGCCTAATTACCCAGCATTACCCGCTTTCTTAAGTCCCCAGATTAGAAGCGTCCAGGAGAAACTGGATATATTAAATCTAATTTCCCCTGGACGCCCAACATTTCACAGATTGCCAGGAATACTAGGCTTTCCCTATTCTAAATACCTTAGTTCCACAGGTGGGGCAAACACCCTGTACTGCTGGTCTACCATTTTTAAGAGTAATCTGCCTTGGATTTCTTATTTCAACCTTCTTCCTGCACTTCATACAATAAGCTGTTGCCATAACTCCCTCCTTTATTTTTATATTTACTATAAAATTACTACAGCAGGATGGCTTTGTCAATAGCTTAAGACAGTTTTGGACAGAAAATGCATCTTTTTTTATTAATAGGAAGATAATTTCACTTTACCTTTTCTGGTGGAAGTTACTCTGATTGCTGTTAGAATAAATAAACCCGAGAACAGCAGGGCCTTTCTCCCGACGGGCATAGGATTCCAAAAGCCCTGCCAGATAGAATCCATCATTTCTCTCAGCCTGATATCGGGAATCTGGAAAAGTCTCTTGCCTGTTTCGGGATCCAATTGGTAAAACTGGACTTCAGGGTTCTCAAGGGAAGTCTCCTCTTTGCCTGCGTAGTCCACCCACACGTGGATAGGTGAGATATTGAGTTGGTATGGGATGTTCTCCGCTTCAAAAACTGAGGCCAGCACTAATGCTCGTGCTTTGCAATCACCCTTTCCCTTAAGGAGCACCTCTTCAGTAGTAGGGAAATACCATGGCATGCCATGAATCTCCCAATCATAGTAATAGGGTATTTTTTCTAGAACGGTTTCTTCTATAGCGGTAGGGTTCGAGGGAAGGTCACTCAGTATGGGCACAACTGCACAGGGATTAATGTCCGGGTCAAAAGTCCTTTGAACACTGATAATAAGATTTAAAGGGTTGGGGTATAGTACAAAGAGAACCCAAAATGCTATTAGCAACGGAAAGTATCGCTGGTAAATTCTCATAGTGGTAGTTCTCCTGCTAATACTAAAACTCTTTATCATTGCTTTTCTCGCCTGATATATCCTCCACATTTACAACTATTCCCTTCTCTTTGAATCCAGATTTATAGAGGATTCTCTTAGTAGCATGGCACTCAAAAATATAAATTTTTCTGGCTCTGCTTGTCCTGGATATTAATCACCACTGGTTATTATATACAATTACCATAAAATTAAACTCCTGATCTCATTCAGATAGATGGGTGACATGTCAGGCAATTCCACATGGCGAGCATAAGGTGGTGGGCATAGAACCCGCCACTAAGGTTACGGTGTGGCTTGTTTCCTGCGGTGAGCCGAAGCTGACGGCCACTCTCTTTCTCCCCTGTCATTGCGAGCCGACGGCGTGGCAATCTCGGTGGAGAGTCGGGATGAGATTGCTTCGGGGCTAGCGCCCCTCGAAACGACAGTAGTGCTGGCCCCTCGCAACGACAGTAGAGGAGGCGTGGTGTCACTAATAATGTGGACGAGTACAACTCTTTGTCATTTGGGGTGGTGAAGCATATAATTTTACACCGTTAAGTGTGGTAAACAACGATAGCTGTTTTTTTATAGGCTATTAATACATTAGTAGACCTAAAAGGAGTGAGAACATGAGAGCTATTGGTATTGTTGGCAGTCCTAGAGAGAATGGTAATACTGAAGCTATTACCAGACATGCCCTGACGGCAATAGAGGAAGAAGGGATAGGGACGGAGCTAATAAAGTTAGCCAACCTGGATATACGTCCCTGTAATGCTTGCCTGACCTGTAAGAATGAAGAGAGATGCCCTATAGATGATGACTTATTTCCGATATATACAAAAATGAAGGAAGCTGACGCCATAATACTGGCATCACCAGTTTACTTTAGCTCAGCAACATCGCTATTGAAGGCACTTATGGAGAGGGCTGGTTATCTTGCTTATAATAATGGTAGACCATTTGAAGGGAAGGTGGGAGGTCCTTTGGTAGTTGCCCGCCGCGCTGGTCAAAACTTTACGCTGGCTCAAATTACCTACTGGTTTCACGTACTGGGATTCTATGTGCCTGGTTCCACATATTGGAATATTACTTTTGGCAGAAATAAGGGGGATGTGGGAAAGGACCAGGAAGGGCTTACCACTGTCTGGAATTTCGGTAAGAATATTGCATTTCTAGTAAAAAAGCTAAAGAGATAGCAATATTGCATAACCGGACAGCTTATAAGAATGAAAGATCAATTATTCTATTGAGCAGTGAGTTCTGCTAGTTGGTTGAGTACAACCTTCAATGCGTCCAGTTCTCTACCGTATCCAGCCCAATCACCTGCCCTGAGATACTGCTGAGCATTGTCATAATGCTGCTGAGCCTCATTGATTAAACTGGCTATCTCTGTACTTAACGCCTCCTCTGGTTCTGCTGGGGTTGATGGTTCTGTAATGGGTTCAGCAGGAAGCGTCTCTGTACCGAAAATAGCTGCCAGGCATTGCTTCAATGTGGGCTCCATGGCTATCTGGTCACCAGCGGCAACAATGACCCTTTTTAGCTCTGGAAGTCCACCAGCCTCTGCCTGAAGAAAAACCGACTCGACATATAGATTGGATTTGCCTAATGGAATCAGTAGCAGGTTGCCACGAATTACTCGAGAACCACCGCGACCCCATAGAGCAAGCTGCTCGGTAATTACAGTATCCTGCTGAATTCGGTTCTCAATCTGACTTGGACCGTACACTAGCCGTTCCTTGGGAAAATGGTAGGCAAGAAGCTTTCCATAATTTTCTCCATCGCAACGGGCGGCAAGCCAGCCAATAGTATTATTTTTATTTACTGGAGTAAAGGGTAATATGAGCATGAACTCCTCTTTCTCCTCGTCGGGAAGGCGCATAATGATGTAGTAGGGGTCCATAAGCTGTTCTCCACCGGCGTAAATCTCTCTGGGCACAGCCCACAGGTCCTCCTTGTTGTAAAAAACTCGGGCGTCACTCATATGATAGCTCTGGTAAACTGAGGCTTGGATATCGAACATGCCCTCGGGATAACGGAGGTGAGAGCGTAAGTTCTCTGGCATTTGCTCTATGGGGACGAACAGTTTGGGGAAGATGGTCTGGTATGTCTGTATTAGAGCGTCATCTGGGTCAGTAATGTAAAAAGTGGTACTTCCATTATAGGCGTCGATAACAACTTTGACGCTATTTCGAATATAATTTAGCCCTTTCTCAATGGGCTCAGAATAAGGATAACGGTCGGTGATGGTATATGCATCCTGAATCCAGAGCAATTTTCCATCTAATATCACCAGATAAGGGTCATCATCCAGCTTTAAAAATGGTGCCAGATGATTGACTCTCTCGCTGATGTTTCTATAATATAGTATTCTGCTTTCGGGGGTTAATGCACCGCTTATAAGTATATTAAAGTCAGTTAATTGCCATGCATAGACCAATCGACGAATGAAACTGCCGATGCCAACTCCATCCTTTCCTTCATAATAACCATAAACGTTCTCTTCGCCCATGGGATAGTCAAATTCCTGGGTCTCTGTATTCACAATTACGTAATTATTGGTCTTTTCCCCGAAATATATCTGAGGCTGCTCTATGTTGAAATCACCAACAGGAGGTATATCCTTGACCAGTAATACCGGCAACCCCTCCGGGCTAATCTCGGTGACAGGGCTCAGAGCAAGACCATAGCCATGGGTGAACTGTAATCGGCGGTTGATCCAGGTTTGTGCCTGTCCTGCCAGTTTCTCTGCGGACAACTCTCGGGCTGATAACATAACCTGCCGATATTCGCCATCAATGAAATAGCGGTCGACATCGACATCATTGAAGTCATAATAGAGCCTGATGGCCTGTATCTGGTTATAGGTGTCCTTTAGCGGGCGATGGTCCCAGAGCCTGATATTGTCGATAGTCTCAGCATTTTGTGCTATATCCTGATAACTGGGTATCTTCTCTGCTGGGAAGGCTTCCTCCTCTATCTGGCTCAGGGCAAAAGCCTCTCTGGTGTATTGGATGTTATATTCTATGTAGGGTTTTTCGCGAACTAGCTCGTTAGGTTCCACTTGAAAGCGCTGTACCAGAGCGGGGACTATACCCCCTGCGATGATGGCAACCACTATCCATCCTACAATACAGTAGAAGACCCTGCGAAAGTTGCGCTGTAACAGGGAAGCCATAATAATTCCCATACACACAAGTACTACCGCAACAAGAATCCACTGGGCTGGAAGCTGAGCATGCATATCAGTATAACTGGCTCCAAAGGCTACACCCCGGGCAGAGAAGACCAGTTTCCAGATACCAAGCCAGTAACCCCAGGCAAAAAGACCCAGTATGGCCATGGCCAGCCCGCCGATATGGGCTAGTACAGGTTTGGTAACGTTTAATCTGAATCGTTGCGTCCCATAGCCTAGAACATACATTACGACAGTGCCAATGAGGGTAACTATCAGTGCGCCCAGGAACCAATCTCGTAGAAAGTGAAGGAAAGGCAATGAGAACACATAGAAGCCAATCTCTTTATGGAAAATAGGATCGTTGATGCCAAAGGGTTGCTGGTTGAGGAATTGAAGTATGCCCTCCCAGTTACCCTGGGCTATCCAACCAAATATCAGGCTGAGAACCACCGTTCCTATGAGAATGCTTGCCCTGGTTATCGGTTGTGGGTGTTGTGCCATGTTCCAGGGCCAAAAACGTGTGCCACTGTTGGGTAAAAGTCGTGTAGCCAGCACCAGGTTCCCCAGAAACAAGATGAAGAAGATAATAGCTGCAGAGAAAAAGATTAGTACCTTGCTTTTTATAATAGTGGCGTAGACACTGCCATATCCCAGGCTGCTGAACCATAACCACTCCGTGTAAATTCCTTTTAATATGCTAAGAACGATGAATAGAATTATTACTGTAGCTATGATTATGAGAGCTTTAGGATGGCTTCTTCGCCGCACATGTTGCACCGGCTCCTCGCCTCTATTTTCGGGAAACCACTTCTGCCATTTCTTAAAATCAAATGAACTCATTTTGCTCTTATAAACCTTTATAAATCATAGCTATAAGCCTTTATATTGTTAGATGACCTCCAGCTAGTTCGAGTTATTAAGCGAACTCGAGATTAATTTAATTGACACGATAGCAGACCTCATGCATATTGGTCAATGTTGTGTTTGGTGAGAAAGTATTTCAGCAGGTAATACAGGCCTGGTTGTCTTGATGGAGTAAGTTTCGGTGTATTGTTACAGGCCTTTGTAACTTACAGGATAGAAGGCAACTACCAATTACCTGTTTAATAAAAATTAATTATTTATCCTTATTATCGAAATAACTTAAGCGGTTTAGCTCTGGTCGTTGCTAGCTAGTTATTAATTCAGCTATACTAGTCATATGCCAGCGTAGCTCAGCAGGTAGAGCAGCGCTTTCGTAAAGCGCGGGTCGGGGGTTCGAATCCCTTCGCTGGCTTGGTTATTACACAATAATTTGTAAGACGGGTTCGTTGGTTAGACTACGCTGCCTTTGGAGTTAACATGAGTAAATTTGTTGATAAACTAAATAACCTCTCCAGGATTTCGGTAGCACCAATAGGTTTTCGTGCAGTTAAAGGCAAACAGGAATGGTCGCCGATGTTGATTGTAGCTGATTTGACTGGGATGGATATCGGGAGCATTGGGTCTATTGCTGGTGGCGATGTGGATGCTGGACTGATATGGGAGCAGGGCTTAAAGGTTAGAAATCTCCAGAGGATAATTAAGGCTATGGATGGTATTCCTTTTGGGATGGTTATAAAAGAGGCGACTAAAGAAAGAATCAGTAAGATTGCTAGCCTGGGGTATGATTTTGTAGTTTTTAATAAGAAGGTATCTGCTGAAGTATTGGGGGGAGAAGGAGTTGGGAAATTTTTAATGGTAGAGCCGTCCTTAGATTTAGGTCTGGTCAGAGCTATTAATGTGCTTGACATAGATGGAATATTCATTAATATAAGTGAGATATCATTTATTACTGTAGAACACTTGCTTGCTTGCCGGCGTTTCAGTGAACTGTTGAATAAGCCACTTATAATAAATTTACCTTCCCTAATAAGTGAGGCCGAATTTGGCAATTTATGGAAAGTTGGGGTAGATGGGGTAGTTATTCCTCCGGCACAAACCATGGAAGCCTTTGCTAGGTTAAAGAGAATGATTGACAATTTACCCAGGGGAGTTAAGCGCAAGAGGGGTGGGGTGGTGGATGTAGCACTCCCTTATTATACAGGAGACATTGTAGTTGGGGAGGAGGAAGAAGGAGAAGAGGAGTAAACCTAAGCCAAGTCTGCATTTGTCCCCATTAAGCTATGGAGACGAACCTCAGCTTATTTCTGTTATCTGGAGTTGCTATTTCCATAACCGTTATTATATTACCTGGACCCATAACTGCTGCCACGATAGCTAAGGGTTACGTTAGTAGGGATGCTGGTATTTCGATTGCGGTGGGTCATGCAGTTGTCGAGGTGCCGCTCATAGTTGCGATTTACCTGGGATTTGGTCGTTTCATTGGCTCTCCCCAAGTTGTAAGGGTAATATACATTGTGGGCGCACTGATGCTATTTTACCTTGGGTTCAAGATGCTTCGAAATGCCAGCAATATAGACGTAAAGGAAGGAGGTCTCCCTACCAGCTCTTTAATCACAGGCATTGTAATAACAGGTACCAACCCTGCTTTTTATTTATGGTGGGTGTTTGTAGGCATGGCCTGGATAGTTGGAGCAACCAGATTTGGGGTTGTTGGCATTGTCCTGTTTATTGTACTGCACTGGCTATGTGACCTGGCCTGGTATGAGTTTCTTTCAGTCAGTACATTTAAGTCAAGGCGATGGTTGAGCCCAAAGGCTAAAAGGATTGTGTTTAGCACCTGTGCATTAGTGTTGATTGGCTTTGGAGTTTGGTTTTGTATTAACGTGTTTGCCTAAAAGTTGTTACGCTTAAGGGGTAACTTGAGTTGCCTGGAAGTATTTTCCTTCAGTTTTTATTGAAGGGGCGATAATCATCTCAACCTTATGCATTTCATTAATGGTTCTAGCCCCGCATACTCCCATACTGGTGCGCAGGGCGCCAACCAGATTTTGGGAACCATTGGTAACAGAGGTTGGGCCAAAGAGAATTTGCTCCAGAGTAGCAGAGGTGCCAACCTTTATTCGTGTGCCCCTGGGCAATGCCGGGTGGGGATGGGACATGCCCCAATGATAACCTTTGCCTGGTGCTTCTGAAGCCTGAGCTAGTGGTGAGCCAATCATAACAGCGTCAGCACCGGCGGCAAATGCTTTGCATAAATC
>DAOVDO010000046.1 GCA_030669525.1 Dehalococcoidia bacterium
GGTACAGGACCTCTTATATTCCGAGGTGGGCAATACCGGTACTGCTATGTCATTAATGCGCCTGGTAGCAGCTCTAGAGGAAGCAAAAAAGGAAGACAGGATACTCCTCGCCAGCTATGGCAATGGATGCGATGTCTTCAGCCTGAAGATATCCGGTAATATTGATAAGGTTAGAGACAGGCGAGGGATAAAGAGACACCTGGCATCCAAGCGGATGATATCTGGCTACAACCGGTACCTGCGCTGGCGTGAACTCATTGATATCCAGCCCCCACCACGCCCACCGATAGAGCTTCGGCAACCAGGGCCAGCAGCACAGTGGCGAGAAACTCAAGGAGAACTGCGCCTACGTGGAACCAGATGCAAGCGCTGTGGTACTCCACAATATCCACCCCAGAGAGTGTGCATGATCTGCCAGGCTAAGGATGAATTTGACTATTACTCATTCCTGGATAAGAAAGCCAGTGTGTTCTCCTTCTCTCATGACTACTTAATGGCTACTGCTGACCCACCGGTCACTGTAGCCGTGATAGACTTCGAGGGTGGAGGAAGGATTATGTGCGATATGACTGACCGGGACCCCGGGGATATCGAGGTAGGCATGCCGGTGGAGATGACCTTCAGGAAACTTTACTATGTGGGAGGAATTTATAATTATTGGTGGAAGTGCAGGCCAGTAAGATGTTAAAGCTGGCCAGGCCAAGGAGAAAGAAGGATGGAAAGCATTAAGGATAAAGTTGCTATCATTGGAATGGGTTGTGTCAAGTTCGGGGAGAACTGGGATAAAAGTATAGATGACATGATAGTCGATGCTGCCTACGAAGCCTATGAAGATGCAGGCATAGAGCCCGGCGATATTCAGGCAGCGTGGTTTGGAACTGTCTGGGCTGGAGAGACAGGGCAAATTATGGCTGCTCCATTGAAGCTACCCTATATACCTGTTACTCGTGTAGAAAATGCTTGTGCCACGGGGTCGGAGGCCTTGAGAGGTGCTTGCTATGCTGTTGCCAGCGGAGTTTGTGATGTGGCTCTTGCGCTGGGTGCAGAAAAGTTGAAGGATACGGGCTTTATGGGGCTCCCCCAGACCAGGCCGAATGCCACCTGGAGCTACCGTCTTACAACTCAAACACCACCAGCTGTATTTGCCATGATGGCCATTGGCTACTTTGCCAGGTATGGACTGAGCTACGAGCAGGGAAAGAGGCTCTTAGCTCAGATTTCAGTGAAGAACCACCACAATGGAACTCTTAATCCCAAGGCACATTTCCAGCGAGAGATTACGCTGGAGCAGGTCATCAATGCACCCATGATTGCCTACCCACTGGGATTATTCGACTGCTGTGGTGTTAGCGACGGTGCAGCAGCAGCTATTGTGACCCGTGCTGACATGGCAAAGAGTTTCAGGGCCGACCCTATTTATCTCAAGAGCATACAGATCTGCCAGGGTCCCCGCGAGGGCTTCATGAACCCTGCTTATGATTTTGCCCACGTAGAGGAGACTTATCGTGGAGGAATAGCAGCCTACGCAGAGGCGGGTGTGAATAAACCACGAGAGGAGATAAGCATAGCCGAGGTTCATGATTGTTTTACCATTACCGAGTTAACAATCATGGAGGACTTGCAATTCAGCCCCAGAGGACAAGTCAAGGAAGATATCGAGTCTGGCACTTTCACCCTGGATGGAAAGTTGCCAGTCAATACCGATGGTGGGTTGAAGTGCTTTGGCCACCCAGTCGGTGCCAGCGGACTGAGGATGATGTACGAGGTGTATAAACAGCTTCAGGGCAAGGCTGGACCCCGCCAGGTAAAGAATCCCAGACTGGGATTAACTCACAATCAGGGTGGCGAACCCGGCGCAGCTACTGTCAGCGTTGTTATCGCTGGTAACGAGTTAGGTTGAGGTAGCTAACGTTAACCCGTAGCAATTCTTATGCTATAGTATTAGTATACTTTAGATTTCTTCACATATTGCTGTTTGACAAGCAGCGGCCTCATGTGATAAAAACCTTGGGGTCGGTTATTTCTACCGAACAGATTAGCAATGAAAGCGGAAGATATTAAAAAAGTGGTTGTGGTTGGGGCAGGGATTATGGGCGAAGGCATCACTCAGAATTTCGCTCAGGCTGGTTTGTTTGTTCAGGTGATTGCCCGACATGAACAGAGTTTAGACAGATGCGTTGCCCAGATAAATGCCAACTTGAGTCTATTCCAGGAGTTCGGTCTGCTAAAGGAAGACCCCTCTACCATAAAATCAAGGGTCGAACCAGTCTTAGCACAGGATTTAGATAAGGCGGTACAAAGCTGCGATTTCGTTGTTGAGTCTATCCCTGAGATACTGGAGGCCAAAAAGGACTTACTCTCATGCCTGGACTCACTCCACCACGATGTCATCATCGCCAGTAATACCAGCAGTTTTACCATCCCAACTCTAACAGAGGGACTACGTGCTCCCGGCAGGGTTATCGGTACCCACTACTTCAACCCGGCTCATATCATTCCCCTGGTAGAGATTCACCGTGGACAGCATACTGAGGATGAAGTGGTTGAGGTAACCAGAAGACTTATGCTCAGGGTTGGGAAGAAGCCGGTATTAGTAAGAAAAGAGGTTCCTGGCTTTATAATTAATCGACTCACAGGAGCTATGCAGCGAGAGGTACAATACTTAATAGATGAGGGGATTGTAACCCCTGAGGACCTGGATACAGCAATTAAAGCCAGCTACGGCTTCAGGCTTGCCTGCCTCGGACCCATGGAAACAGAGGACATGATCGGTTTAGACACTTCGGCACGCGTTTCGGCGCGAATCTTCGAAGTCCTGAGCAATAAAACAGTACCATCACCTGCACTCCTGGAGAAAGTGGACAAGGGCGAGCTGGGTATAAAATCAGGCAAAGGATGGTATGATTACTCGGGTAAATCCAGAGAGCAAATCATGGATGAAAGAAACAGAAAGCTACTGCGGCAGCTAATTTTGTTCCATTCCAGTGAGAAAGATAAGGATGAAAATGTGACTTTATGACTGTTCTTGACAAAGTACATTACAACATATAAAGATACAAGAGGCAAAAATCTATTGAGAGAGGAGTAAAAAATGGCAAAGACACGTTATGTCGCCGTACCGAAACTCGAGGATTATAAGAAGCAGTTCGAGGAACATCTTGTCATGGAGCGCAAAAACGGGATACTTCAAGTGCGCCTGTCCACCCATGGTGGGCCATTCGTATGGAGCTTTCAGGCACACCAGGCGCTGGCCGAGGCCTGGAGTGTGATCGGACATGACCCCGAAAACGATATACTGATTCTGACCGCCACCGGCCCGTACTGGATTGGAGAGTTTGACCACGACTCGTTTCGGGAGATTGAGGAAGACCCTAACGATGATAACCGCTATAACTCAACCTACCATGACGCCAGCAAGATAGTGGAAAATTTCGTCAACGATATTGATATTCCTACCATCGCTGCTGTCAATGGCCCCGGTATTCACACGGAGTTTGCCTTAATATCCGATATCACCCTGTGCACGCCGGATTTCATAGTTCGAGACGACCATTTCGGGGATGCGACGGTACCGGGTGACGCCCAGTCACTTACTTTTCAGGCCATTCTCGGTATCAAGCGCGCCGCCTACATGATGTTCATGGTAGAGGGCATTGATGCCCAAACCGCTCTGGACTGGGGAATTGTCAACGAAGTTCTCCCGAAGGAAAAGCTCCTGCCTCGTGCTTGGGAGATTGCCGAGAAAATTATGAAACAGCCCAGGACAATTCGCCGCCTGACACATCAACTCACGATTCGTCCCTGGAAGCGTATCATTATGGACGATTTCCAGGTTCAAATCGGGCTTGAGATGTATGGCAACGCTCTGATAAAGGCGCATCACCACTTCGACCAGATTAAAGAGAGATGGACAGAAGGGGAGGCGAAAAGGTAACAGCAGATGAGTATATTTGATTTGACAGACAAGATAGCCATAGTTATTGGTGGTTCAGGAGGAATCGGTCATACTCTAGCTGTAGCTTTAGCTAAGGCCGGTGCTGACGTCGTTGTATCAAGCCGCCGACTTGATAAACTAGAGCCAGTAGCAGAGGAGATACATGCTCTGGGTAAGAAATCGCTGGCTGTTTCGGTCGATGTTACCCAGGAACAGTCAGTAGCCGATATGGTAACCCACGTCCTGAAGGAATTCCCTCGCATTGATATTCTGGTTAACACTGCAGGTTTGATAATTCGTAAGCCTGCAGAGAGTATCCCTATTGATGAATGGCAGAAGGTTATGGATGTCAATGCCCGAGGTACCTTTATCTGCTGTCAAGCAGTGGCGCAGACGATGATAAAGCAGCGTGCCGGTAAGATAATAAACATGTCATCTGTGAGGGGTGCATATGGCGACCTTTTAGGTGCTGTGGCCTATTCTCCCAGCAAAGGGGCGATTAATATCCTGACAAAGACACTTGCCTGTGAGTGGGCTAAATATAATATACTGGTGAATGCCATTGCTCCCACCATAGTGGAAACTGACCTTACTCGCGGTGCCTTAGCTGACCCCGCTTTTGCACAGAGAATAAAGGCTCGTATTCCGCTCGGCCGATGGGCAACGCCTGAGGATATCGTTGGTCCTATGTTGTTTCTTGCCTCAAATGCATCCAATTTCATCACCGGGCAAATTATCTACGTTGATGGTGGTACAACTACCTGGTAATCAAAAATAACGCCGCAGGCTGATATAGAACTGAAAGCTGATGCAACCGTAAGGATACTGAGTGGAGCTACGGAACCAAAAGTATTATGTCAATCGCCTGAAAAATAGAAAGGTATGTTAGCAACTGATTAGCGTTGGTAACATTAGTATGAAAGGAGTATTCCTATGAGCGAGGAGCAAGTTTGGCGTAAGGTGATTATTACAGCGGCTATTACTGGTGCTGCACATACCCCAAGCATGTCAGATTACCTGCCCTTGACACCCAAGCAAATTGCTGATGATGCAGTTCGGTCATTCGAGGCTGGAGCTGCGATTGCCCATATACATGCTCGTAACCCAGAGACAGGTGATCCTACGCCTGACCTGGAGGTCTTCCGTGAGATACTGACCAATATCAAGAGTAGATGTAACATGGTCATTTGTTTAACCACCGGTGGCGCTGGTACTATCGATGAGAGAATAGCAGTGGTTCCTGAATTCAAACCAGAGATGGCAACACTGAATTGTGGCTCAATGAGTGGCACTGCAATACACGTTTGGGAACGGATAAAGAAACCCAAGTTTGCCTGGGAAGAAGAGCATCTAAAAAGAGAGTACTTCGTCTTTGAAAACAGCTTTAAAATGATGCGGGAGTACAGCCAAATCGACAGGGAGAATAACACCAAACCTGAGATAGAAATTTGGGATATTGGGCAGATTGGTGCCGTTAAGTTTATGCTTGAACGCGGATATATAGATAGACCCATCCATGTCCAGTTTGTCATGGGTGCCCTCAGTGGTATGCCATCCACAGTGGGTACTCTAAACTTTGTTTATGAACAAGCCCGAAGAACGCTTGGTGATTTTACCTGGTCAGTGGCTGCTGCAGGTCGCGATCAAATCCCTATGGGTGCTATTACCCTGGCTATAGGAGGTCATGTCCGGGTTGGTTTAGAAGATAGCCTGTTTTCTGGTTACCGCAGGTTGGCCACGAGCAGTGCCGAACAGGTTGAGCGAATTGTTAATATAGCTCGTGAGTTGAGTATTGAACCAGCTACCCCTGATGAAACAAGGCAGATGCTGGGCTTGAAAGGACTGGACAATGTTAATTTCTAGCCCCTTAGCTCAACCCACCTGCGGAGTTTACTTTATTGCTACATCATTGATAGACCACGATTTTGAAACTAAAATAGAAGGAGGTTAAAAGTAACAGGAGTATTTTGAACCAATAACAGGATTATACCTCACCACACACAGATCCACAGTTTAAAACTAACAACAAAGGAGGTTAAGGATGTCACCAGTAAAAGTGCCCGAAAAGTGGGATCATGAAGCGGATGTGATTGTAGTTGGAGGGGGGACAGCTGGACTTCCAGCTGCAATAATAGTTGCCGAGGCAGGACTTAAGGCAACCGTTCTCGAGTCGAGAACAGCTTGCGGCGGTAGCTTCAATATGGTTGCAGGGGCCTATGCTATTGCCGGGAGCGATGAGCAGAAAGAACTGGGGATAGCGGACTCACCTGATCTCTTGTATCAGGATATGATAAATGTCTCTGATGCTGTGCCCGAGCTAGCCAGGGCGTATGCTGACAACCAGATTGACGCCTACAATATGCTTAAGGAGGAAGGGATAGTATTTCCTGGTATTGTCCCGCACCCGTGTCATAGTAGTCCAAGATGCCTGGGCTGGATCTGCGGAATGGGACCTAAGATGGTTAAAGCCTTACAGAATAGAGCCGCTAATAGAGGTGTGGAGACACTGTTAAGGCACAGAGCCACCAGACTCATTACAGACCCTCAAACAGGAAAAGTTATTGGAGTCAAGGTTAATGTTAAGGATGAGATAAAGAACTTCAAGGCTAAAAGAGCTGTAATCCTGGCAACTGGAGGATTTGGGCGGAACCGTGAACTAATAGCTGAGTATGATCCTATAATGGTTAATGCTATTCCTAAGATGCCTGCGGGACATCTGGGAGATGGTCTTAAAATGGGGCTGGATGTAGGTGCAGCTACAAAGGATATCGGCATTGCCGTAGCTCCTTCGTGGCCAGTCTGCATTGAAACGCATTCGGAAGCAATATGGTTACTGGATTATGGGGCGATTTTTGTAAATGTATATGGTAAAAGATATCACGATGAGTCATCATCTGAAGCCTTCTATGGCCCTATGACAGGCGCTGGCATGAAGCAACCCGGGGGTGTTTACTGGATAATTTTTAACCAAAATATCAAGAATCAGGTTGGAACAATCGACCTCATCGGGAAGGAAGGGAAAACAGAAAGAAACCAGGAGCAAGCCGAGAGTATAGAGAAATGTAAGAAATATAAAGCCGATACCCTCGAAGAAATGGCCAAGAGCGCTGGTATAGATCCCGAAGGACTGAAGGAAACCGTAGACAAATATAACGGCGATATAGATACTATGGGCTATGACACCGTATTTGGAAGAAAATACCAGTTTGGGAAAATGCGGTCCATGGTAAAAATAGAGCCACCCCCATTCTATGCCATCAAGTGTGTAACATCGACAACCTCCATGAAAGGAGGTCTAAAGATAAACGGGCATAGCCAGGTAATCAACCAGTATGGCGAGGTTATACCCGGGTTGTATGCTGCC
>DAOVDO010000057.1 GCA_030669525.1 Dehalococcoidia bacterium
TTAGTGATAGGCTTGCTGCATAACCTAACGATAACGAGATGTATCCAATCTGGCATAAAATCAGGAAGTGGAATCAAAGGGAGTTTTTTCGTGGTGGTTGGGGAAGAACCACAGTTTCATTTGCGAGTGGTTGGCCTGCACCCCTATGACTGGACAGAAGGGGTTAGGAGAACCTGTCATGTTGAGATGTCTACACCAGGACTGTCTGGTGCCAAGTGTTCACTCCACTTCTCACTGCACCCCTCCAGGTTTTCAGCTCTAGGGCTTACGGGCTTAACTTGAAGAGCTTCTCGGCTGTCAGGTGACAAAACCTCTCTTTATCAGTGTCAGATATTGGTACCTTTTCCACGAAAGCCAGCGCATCCTCGTATTTCTCATACGGATAATCTAAGGCAAACATCATCCGGTCGGCACCGATTTCCAGGAACACACTCATAAATGCTGGCACAGCAAACATCCCACTGGTGCTTATGATAAAATTATCCCTGATATACTGGCTGGGCAACTTCCTGATTTTAGGCTTGATTGGTTCCGCCCACACCTTCGTACAGGCGAAGTCCAACCGACTTATCCAGAATACTAATCCCTCACCAAGATGCCCTAAAACAATTTTCAAGTCGGGGTACTTATCAAAGACACCGCTATATATCAAACGCATAGCATGCAATGCTACCTCAGCACCAAAACCCAGGGCTGGCCCTGCCAGTGCGAAGCCATACTCAGCATAGGGTTTCACTATTGATGGGCTGGGTGTTGTTGGGTGCAGGTAAATAGGCACGCCCAGTTGCTCCGCCTTTTCAAATATGACCCAGTACCTTTCATCATCGAGATACGTATCTCCAATATGCGAGTTTATCTTAGCCCCCTTAAGTCCAAGCTCCTTAACAGCTCGTTCGAGTTCATCAGCAGCTTCATCAGGGCTCTGAGGTGCTAGGGCCGCTAGTCCGATAAATCTATCAGGGTATCTTTTAACCGCCTGGGATAGCTCATCATTGGTCCTCTTGGACCAGGCTGTACCATCAGCTGGGCTGAATTGTTCACAACCTGGCGTTGATAGGCTGAGTACCTGGATATCAATACCAGATTTGTCCATATCCCTCAGTCTGCCTTCAGCAAGGTCAAGAAGGCTATCCTCAATACCCGTTCCATGCGGCTCCCATACATTAGGGGTATACCATAGCCTGGTAGCCCCTTTGTATGACTCCTCCCTGGGTATTTCACTTCTAGCGAGCATATACTCACAAAATCCTTGCGTATAAAAATGAGCTTCGACATCAATTTTCTTCATGCTACTTCCTCCTTGTTTCGTTCTGGCATAACTATGACTCTGCTGAATATTAACCGCATAGCTCATCAGCACCCCATACGGTCAGTGTCTCTCAAAGGCTTTCCGACTATAGCATGCTGTAGTGGCTAATACAATAGCTTATAGTTGCCTACCATCCAAGTGACACATCTAAAGACTTTCATACACCTCTCTGGCCAGTCTTACCTGCTCCTCTTCATTCAGGCTGAGTCCACTTTCCAGTCGGTTGATATACTCGTTGATTTCGATATTTTCTTCTCTCAATCGGGCAATTTTCTCATTCTGGTTCCCGATTTCCAGGTCTAACTTTCCCAAATCCAGCCCCAGGTTAAATCTGCTATCCAGAAAAGAAAGGGTGAGCTTTATCGCGGCGGGGTCCTCTCCAGAAGCCAGGTAAAATGGTATCTCTGTCCAGAGGCTCACCCCCGGGATACCTCTCCTTTCAGCCGTCCATAGAAGGTAACTACTCATGGCTGGTGGTCCCTCCCATGTCATATCTCGCAGCCCATAGCCCTGAAGCGTTTCCTGGAATTCTGGTTGACTGTAAACTGCCAGTATTCTCCGTGGGGTAGTATGTGCGGTAAGTGAGGGAGTCACGTTAATAGTATATAGTTCTTTAACATGACAGTGATGTTCGGCGAAATCCAGGAGCGCATTTAAGAATTTATACCATTCATAGTTGGGCTCCTTGCTTCCGAAGATTAAAAGGTCGCTTTTCTCACAAGCCCAGAAATTACTTTCTGGAACCTGGATTAAATTCTCCTTAAATGCCGCACCTCCCAGAGAGAAAAAGGTAGGGGGCTGGATTTCAGCGACCTTCTCGCCACCCAGTTCCAGGTTTAAAAAGTTGATAATCCTGGAGCTCAATTTACCAATATCGTGGTTTTGCCAGCCGACAATTAAAGATGGGTTTTGAAACTGGGGGGACTGGTAGATTTCAAACAGATTTCTCTCCACCTTGCTCTCCCTTTTTCTGGAAAATTTCGTCGATGTGGTCTTTAATCCATCTGGCGTCAGGTTCGGTTATCCCTCCAGGCCTGGCCTGGATAGCAAGCTTTCTTTCATCATATCGCTCCTTTATCTCCGCCGGGAACGCGCTATAGACACCTTCAACAATTTCTTCTATCCGGGCAACCATCTCATTGAGAATGTTAGGGTCGATGCCTGTTCCTAATATGGCGGCAAAAACCTCGAGCACGGATTTGGAAGCCCTGGGATAGGGAAAGGGAGAGCTAGAAAGCCAGTCTGGAATTTCTCCCATCAGGCAGACACTTTCCAATCCCCTCTTCTTAGCCACTGCCAGTAAAAGACCGTTTAACCCTGTGATAACCCCCTCACCTTCTCCCACTCCCCTTTCGTTTATAAAAACTGTGTTGGGATATCTTTCTACCTCTGCTATTAAGCTCTCAGAGCTTACAACTGAGATGACCCTCGGCTTGATAGTGTGGTGAGTGGGCGCAACACAGGCACCCGAAGTGTAAACCCTCCGACAGCCAAACTTTTCAGCTACGTCCAGAACAAGATTGGCCATCTGGTAAGCTTTTCCTCCCCTGGCGTACGTCCTGCCCTCTCCCTCAGTTGGTTGTTCCTCTCCAATGAAAAATATTAAATCTCGCCTTTCCAGTTTCTTGTAGTAAAATTTGTTAGTGGGGAACTCCAGGCCTCTCAGCAAGCCGTTTCTGATGGAGACTCTGGTGGGATAGAAAAAGTCCCAGGGCTCTATTTCTCCCAACTCCTGTGCCTCTAACTCTCCTTTCAGGGCATTAACGGCGAGTAGGCCGATATTTCCGATGCCAGGCCAGCCGCAAAGCAGGTCGGGTTTCTCAAGCTCGGGCACAGTAAATAGTTTAATTCCCATCCCATTCTCCAGTTAAATTATCGTCCTTTTTAACTGGAGTCGCAAATAATATCCAGAGCATACACTTCCAGAGATATGAAAAGGTGCAGAATTTTTTATTATACTGTTTACATCTCGCCGTTCGGGGCAGTTCGCCCTGTAGATATTGCCTTCCCTAATCAATGATACCGACCCTGTTGTAAAGTTTCTCCGCCTCCTCCATGTAATGGGTGGTGAGGAAGATGGTTTTCCCCAGTATCCATACTCATTTTTCCTTCTATTTTGGTGACCGGGCAGGGAGGCAAGTTGTCACAGGTGCTAGAATAGCAGGAATGCCCGGAGAAAATAAAGAGTTGCTCGGTGGGGAGGGTGGAGTGCAAACCTGAGTGCTAAGCTTGCAGGGGGTAGCGTTAATCCGGCGGATATAAAAAATAATAAGTTACAGCGTAGTGGGTAAAGGCTGATTGGATAGGCGGTGGAGCTTCCTGGTTTTACATTACCTTCTTCAACCTGGGGTTGGGGGTGATGCCGGGCATCCTGCCCCTTTTAGCAATGGGCTTGCCTTCCACTTCGTGCAGGTCAGCGGTGAAGTCAATGGGCCTGGCATCGCTGATATAGCTGCCAACAGCGAATATGTCGACGGGGGCATTTTCGTTGATGAAATATCGGATGCGCTCCGGGTTAAGTCCGCCACTGACAACAATCTTTACCGCTTTAAACCCATCGAGGTCCAGCCAGGCTCTTACCTCTTTGACCAGATCGGCGGTGACTCTGCCTCTTTCCGAGGGAGTATCAAGTCTTACACCCTGTAACTTCCCCTGCATTGCTCTGGCCACAGTTACACTTTCCCTGACTTCATCCTCAAAAGTATCCACCAGGGCGATGCGAGGTACTTCGGGAGGCATATGCTTATCGAAGGCGATAGTGGCTCTGGCAGTGTTGTCTATGATAATGATGAGTGCATGGGGAATGGTGCCGGTGGGCTTGACGCCAGCAAGCTCGGCGCCAACTGTGCTGGCACATCCAGAGCAGCCTCCCACGATAGCGGAGTATTCCATAACACCCACCACCGAAGGATGGACGTGGCGGGCGCCAAAACTGACAGCAGGGATTTCCCCGGCGGCATCGACACATTCACGGGCGGCAGTAGCCCAGCCACTACAATGGGCAAGAATGCCCAGATAGGCTGTTTCATAAGTTCCGTAGCTCTGGTAAGGAGCTTTGATACGCAGGACTACCTCTTTTTTGTTGAAGGACTCGCCTTCACCAAGTGCCCAGACTTCACGATTTTCTACTGGGAGTACTTTGTCCAGCAGTGCTTTTACTTCTTCTATACCACAAAGAATACCACCCCGTGTGGGGAATACCTCCATGGTGGCTACGGGATTAATGCCCTCTTTTTTAAGTATTTCCACAGTGCGTGGGAAATAAATATCAGCGGTTTTCCCGCTTAGGACTGAATCGGCAATTTCGAAGTGGGGTTGAGGGGAGCTAACTTTCGGTGTGATAAGCTTAGCTCCAAGCACCTTTTCCATATAATCCAGCGCGAAAGAATGAGCCCTGTTATCAAACGAAGCAACACAATCAACGGGGATTTCAACTTCGTAGCCCCTGTTTCTGGCATCAATTACTGCCTGCAGAACACAAATATGGGTACATACACCACAGACGACCAGGGTTTCGGGCTTGAGCGAGTCCAGTTTCTTGTCCAGAGTAGTATTATGGAAGCTGCTGAAGGTTTTTTTAGGTATTATTTCGCCAGGATATGGCGAAAGCTCCGGTATGATTTCAGCTTCAGCAGTGCCTTCAATGCAGTGCGGCGGAAACATTTTGAATTCAGGGTCATCAGGTGAGTGGTGGTCACATAGATAGAAAATCTTTGAGTCATGCTGTAACTCTCGCTCAAGCAGTTTCCTGACATTGGGGATGATAGTTCGGGCGTTTACACCGCAAAAAAGTGGGTAACCCTCCTCAAGGAACCCGCGCAGCATATCTGATACAAGTATTACTCTAGCCATAGTATTAATGACGGATTATAAGACTTCTCGAGTATCTTGTTCAAACACAACCCGCCTTCTCTCGGACAGATTACATGCGTTCCATCGACTCTTTTGCTTATCGTCGGTAATCTGTTTTCTCCTCCTGGAGTCAGTGTCTGAAATGGCGGGTACCGGTGAATACCATAGAGATATTGTATTTATTGGCTACGGCAATTACCTCTTCGTCCCTGACAGAACCACCTGGCTGGATAATTGCGGTGACGCCACCTTTAATTGCCAGTTCGGGGCCATCGGGGAAGGGGAAGAAAGCATCGGAAGCAAGAACACTGTCTTTGGCTTGCTCGCCAGCTCTGTTTAAAGCCAGCTCGACGCTTACCACGCGGCTAGGCTGACCAGCACCCATGCCCAGTAATATCTTGTCCTTAGCGATGACTATGGCATTGGATTTCACACCTTTGACTGCTTTCCAGGCGAAGAGCAAGTCTGATAGTTCTTCTCTGGTAGGTTGACGGTTGGTGACTATGCGAGGCTGGAGTTCAAGCTCGGTGAAAAAGTCTGATGTCTGTACCAGGAAGCCGCCCCTAACGTGGCGGAAGTCGAGACAGGAATCAGGTGAAGGTGAAGAACAACTGAGGAGTGGTAATTTGGCAAGTCGCAGGCTCTTTTTTCGTCCCAGCAACTCCAGGGCTTCCTTTTCAAATTCAGGGGCGATAATAGCGTCAAAGTGGGACTTATTTATTTCCTGGGCAGTATCAAAATCCAGTGGCCTATTGCTGGCAACAACGCCACCAAAAGCAGCTACAGGGTCTCCTGATAGGGCTCTGCGGTAGGCTTCAGCTAAGTTATCATGGCTGGCAAGTCCACAGGAATTAGTATGTTTCAATACAGCTACTGTGGGAGTGGCGAAATGCTGGAGTATGTTAAGGGCAGAATCGAAATCAAGCAGATTATTAAAGGAGATTTCAGGGCCGTTAAGATGGCTGAGCGAAGCCAGGCTATCCTGCTTTTGTCTTACATTTTGCTCTGTGTAGAATACGGCGTTCTGGTGTGGGTTCTCACCGTAGCGCAGGTTACTGGCTTTTTTCAGGGCAATAGTCATTTCTTCGGGGAAAGCTTCTTCCTC
>DAOVDO010000076.1 GCA_030669525.1 Dehalococcoidia bacterium
ATTTGTTTACGCTGTCGTTGTTTTTTCCTGTCCCGACTTTCTCCGCCAGCACTGGTCTGTGAGTCTTGGGTAGTTACCAAATCCTCTTGACCCATGTTTTCCTTCCAGTAGAGATAGCTATCGTAATCCCCGGGAAACACCCGGAGCCTGCCATTTCTTACCTCAATAATTTTACTGGCAATCTGTCGAATCAGCGTTCGGTCATGCGTGATAAAGCAGAGCGTCCCTTGATAAGCCTCTAAGGCATCGGTAAGTATTTCCCTTGAGGCAATGTCAAGGTGATTGGTAGGCTCATCCATTAGCAGGAAATTGGTCGGCTGCATCAGCATCCTGGCTATCGCCAGTCGAGCCTTCTCCCCACCAGATATAACAGATACCTGCTTGTAAATGTCATCACCGCTGAAGAGAAAGGCTCCCAGAATTGCTCTCAGCCTCTGTTCTGTCTCTTCTGGGGCTATCAGCCTGAGCTCGGTCAGGATATCGTTTTCAGGGTTTAGCAGCTCAAGCTGATACTGGGCATAATAAGCACTGGTGACATTGTATCCCAGCTTGCGCTCTCCCCTTTCAAAAGGAAGTACGCCAGCCAGAATCTTGAGCAATGTCGTCTTACCAGCACCGTTGTGACCCACCAGCACTACCCGATCCCCCCTGTTGAGAACCAGATTGAGGTCGCGGTAAACCACATTCGCACCATACGCCTTGAAGATATGCTCCAGGTTAACAACCTCCTTCCCGCTTCTCACCGCCTGAGGAAAGGAGAAGTGCATCTTCCTGGTAGCTCTTGGAATCACTACCCTTTCCATCTTTTCAAGCTGCTTCACCCGGCTCTTAACCTGTGTGGCTTTGGTATTTTTAGCACGAAATCGCTCAATGAAGCGCATTTCCTTTTTTATTTTAATATCCTGTCTCCTTGCCGTGGCTTTCATAACCTCCAGCTCCTTCTGTCGCGCTACGACGAAGCTGTCATAGTTGCCATGGTGGAAAATCACCTTCCCCTGTTCGATAGCACACACTTTTTTCACTACCCGATTTAAAAATGCCCTATCGTGGGACGTCACCAGAACCACTCCCTGATAAGTCTGAAGATAATCTTCGAACCAGATACAGGATTCCAGGTCAAGATGGTTTGTCGGCTCGTCGAGAAGTAGGATGTCAGGATTGAGAAGGAGAAACCTGGCCAGTGCAGCGCGCATCATCCACCCACCACTAAATTCACTCAAAGAACGGGAAAAATCAGACTGTTTAAATCCTAATCCTGCGAGGACAATTTTAGCCTCGTATTCAGCATTATAGCCACCAGCCGCCTCGAACTTGTGCTGTAGTTCTCCCAGTTCACGCAGAAGTTTTGCCGAGCCTTCATCACCAACCCCGTCTGCCAGCGCTTCGTTAATAACCTGAATCCTGTGAGCCAGTCCCGTTACACTGGTTGCTGCACTGGCGACATAATCAAGCAGCCATTGCTCAGAGGTAGGCATGACATCCTGCTCCAGATAACCGATAGTAATGCCCTTCCGCATGGTCACAATACCCGTATCCGGGCTTATATTTCCAGCGATTATCTGGAACAGCGTCGTCTTTCCCGAACCATTAGGCCCGATGACAGCTACACGGTCCCTGACACCAACATTAAAAGTGACGCCACTGAACAGTGTCTGCCCACTGTAAGACTTGGATATATTTGTAACGCCCAGCATTTCGAAGCCAAAAACCTGACAATTATACCGTGTAGAAAGCCGCTAAAGATAGCTGGGGTGAAAATATAAGGCTATCTTGATACAATGGCATAAGGAATTTACACTGTCGATAACCCATTGTGAGGTCTATATAAGATGATATGCCCTGCCTGTAAGAGCGACATGATAGTTGTTGAGCATAGCAATATCGAGCTTGACTACTGCATCAACTGCCACGGGGTATGGTTTGATTCTGGAGAGCTAGAGCTTATGATAGAATCCATGGGGTTGAAAAACCCGGACCTGCTCTTCGGCGATATCTTAAACTCCCCTGAAGCTTCCTCGCCCGAGAAAAAGCGAAGGTGCCCTCTGTGCGGACAGAGGATGAAGAAGATAATCATAGGTCAACAGCCCCAGATACTCATCGATGCCTGTCCACAGGGAGACGGTCTGTGGTTTGATGGTGGCGAGGTTGGTCAACTGATAAAACAACTGGCCAGGAAACCGTCAAAAAAGGGAAGCCCTCAGCAGCAGGTCATCACCTTCCTGGGAGAAGTATTTCAGGCAGGTGAATAAACCAGGCAGACAGATGCAGGATGACAAAAGGGCACTAGCTCAAGTAAACTACAGTTAAATAAGTTAAATCGTTGTGGAGGTGTTCTATGGCAGTTTATATAATTATCGCCATTGTAGTAATTCTCATTATTGTATTCTTTACAACCTATAACTCCCTGGTCAGGAAGCGTAATCAGGTGAAGAATGCCTGGGCACAGATCGATGTTCAGCTAAAAAGGCGACATGACCTCATACCCAACCTGGTGGAGACGGCCAAGGGCTACATGAAGCACGAGAGGGAAACGCTGGAAGCCGTAACCAAAGCTCGTAATCTTGCCCAGCAGGCTGCATCCGCCGGGGCAGGCGCCAGAGCCAAGGTCGAGGGCGAGTTAAGTTCTGTCTTATCACGGCTGCTGGCAGTTGTAGAGAACTACCCGGACCTCAAAGCCAACCAGAACTTCCTGGCCCTCCAGGAGGAGCTCACTTCAACAGAGAACAAGATAGGCTTTTCTCGCCAGTTCTATAACGACTCAGTTTTGAGATATAACAACCAGACCCAGGTCTTTCCCTCCAGTATAGTTGCCAGTATGACTCATTTCAAAGCTGAGGAGTTCTTTGAGGTCACGGCAGCCGAGGAAAGAGAAGCTCCCAAGGTTAGTTTCACCTGAATAGCGCATAGTATATGTGGGAACAGATAAGGTCTAATCAGATAAGGTCAGTAGTGCTTACAGCTGGAATGGGTATACTCCTGCTCATAGTCGGCTATGTCTTAGGGCTGTATTTCCTTGGCAGCGGTATCGGGGGTATGATCATCGCCCTGATAATATGGGCGGTGATGAATTTGATTGCCCTATCCCAGGGCGATAACATACTGCTGAAGTTAGCACACGCCAAGAAGATTAAACGTGATGACCTCCCTCGCCTTTACAATGTAGTTGAGGAGATGAAAATCGCCTCGGGGCTGGAGAAGATGCCCGACATTTACATCATTGACGACCCCTCTCTGAATGCCTTCGCCACCGGTAGAAAGCCCGATAAAGCAGCGGTGGCTATTACCTCCGGGCTATTGCAAAAACTCAACCGCGATGAGCTGCAGGGTGTAATCGGCCATGAACTGGCCCATATAAAAAATCGCGATGTTCAGTTGATGGTCATGGCCGGTATCCTCCTCGGCACTATCGTCATCCTGGCCTGGTATGGAACGAGAATGTTGTTTTTCAGCAGCATGACAGGCGGTAGAAGAACATCCTCAGGAGGCGGTTCGGGGCAGCTAATTATTCTTGCCGTAGGCATTGTCCTGATGATACTGGCGCCGCTTTTCGCCCAGTTCATCTACTTTGCCATTTCCAGGAAGAGGGAATATCTGGCTGATGCTTCTTCGGCACTTTACACCAGATACCCCGAAGGGCTGGCCTCGGCACTGGAGAAACTGGCAGCTTCGCCTATCCAGCTAAAATCTGCCAACAAGGCCACAGCGCCGATGTATATCATCAACCCCTTCCGTAAAAAAGGCAGGGCAGCCAGTAACCTCAGCAGCACCCACCCACCTATCTCGGAAAGAATACGAGTCCTTCGTTCAATGTCCGGGGGAGCTTCTTTCTTCGACTATGAACAAGCCTACCGCCAGGTTCACGGAACAGGTAAAGGATTTATCCCTGCCTCCGCCATAAGCAGTGCCGGGGCTGTTGCACTGCGGGCGGCACGACCTGAAGGACCGATAGAAGAGCCAAGCAAGCTTCAAAGAACCCGCGAGACCTCAGACTTACTGTGGCGTAGCAATAACTACAAGACTATCCGATGCGAGTGCGGCACCAGGCTGAGAATCCCACCCAAGTTTAAAGCCTCTACAGTCAGGTGCCCACACTGCGGCAGACCTAATCAGGTCTGAGAACCCAGCCTCCCGGTGGATTGAAATCGAAATGGAGACTAAAAAAATGAAAAAAATACCTCAATTAGAACCATCTACCTCTATCTTTTTGCCCTGGTAGGTCTGGCACTGGTAGTTGTCGGAGGAGTCCGCTTTATCGACATGGGGCTTAAAGCCTTTGTTTTCACCCAGGCTGAAGAAGAGCAACGCTTCTTTTCCCCCCCACCACCAATGCCCTATCAGTTCGAAAAAGTTGGGAATCTCCAGAATGAAGAAGGTTTATCGGAAGAAGAGAAAGCTGCTATCCAGCAATGGCTGGCAGATTATGAAAGCTGGCAGGAAAAGAGTTCAAATTTCGACTATCTCACCTCCCGAAGACACCGCGATGCCTCTATGAATTTAGCTTTAATGCTGGTCGGCTTCCCCCTGTATTTCTTTCACTGGCGCATTATCAGGAGAGAGTTGAAGAAACAGGAAGCACCACCCGAATAGCCACCTCGCTACATCAGCCTCAAGAGTATCCTGGCATTAAGTGGCACTGTCACCAGGCGCAAAATAAGAGAAAGGAACTAAAGTGTCACTTAACATGAGACCTACACCGAAGCCCTTATTGTGACAGGAGATGGTGATCTCTATTGCCTGGTAGATTATCCCAGAAAGAATGATAAGCTATTGAAGTTGCTGATTCCAGACAGATATGCGTTCTACCCATTGTTCAGGAAAATTATGCCCCTCATCATATTTATGAATAATCTCCATAGTGTGCTGAGGTATGATAAGTGCAGGAAACAAAAAAGGAGAGGCATTGCCATGGGACAGAACCCATAGATTAGCCTCTCATCGTGATTCTAGTGTAGAAGTTATCACTTATGCATTTTGTTGTCAACAGGATTGGGGTTATAAATCCAACTGGTGAAGTTTTGCAGTTTTACAGCTTATTCTTTCTGATATACTTGATTTCAGAAACTCTATAAGTGTTTAATTCCTTTAGTCTTATAATGTTATCAACGATATATAGCGAAATCCGTTTCTCACATGCTCTGATGGTGTAACTGTGCTGCTGGAACTATCGGTTGAAAACTTCGGGATAATCGACCACATTAGCTGGCGACCAAGTTCAGGTCTTAATATCCTCACCGGTGAAACCGGTGCCGGGAAATCCCTGATAATTGACGCCATCGAAACCCTGGTGGGAAAAAGAGTGGGTGAGGAAGTCATCAGGACAGGAACAGACCACGCCAGAATTGAAGGGGTTTTTGAACTCACTGAGGATACCTCCCTTAAAGAGCTACTGGCAGAGCACGGGCTCCAGGA
>DAOVDO010000136.1 GCA_030669525.1 Dehalococcoidia bacterium
CAGCAGAGATGGGAGGGATGGCAATATCACCTGCCGAGGGGGAAGTTTTTTATATACCTATGAGATTGCCTCTCGGAGTTTATCCTGAGCAGCAGGTGATATTTCGTTGCGCTCAGAATGAGGCCGAGTTTCATAAACCTGGACGAAGTAAGGGGTATGAAAATGATATCCGCAGGCAACTGTCGCTGATTCGAGTTGCAGCAGAGTTGAAACCAATCCTGGAAAGTGTGGGCACAGGGAAAATCGCTTATGACAGCAAGCGTAATATGGCTGTACTGGCTAACTGTGGCGTGAATTTGGAAAGAGTGGATTTCGATGTTCTGATTGCCGCTTATCTCCTGGGTGAGAAAAACCTGAGCCTTAAGGCTCTTGCCTTTAACGAAGTGGGCGTTGAAATAAAGTCTCTTGGTGATTTGCTTGGCACAGGGAAAAAACAGGTTTCTTTGGCTATGCTGAAGGTAAAACAGGTTGCCGACTATGCCAGCGCCAATATCAGCAGTATTCGGGGCTTAAAGGATAGTCTGGAAAGCGAACTACACCGGCAGGGACTATGGCAACTCTTCAGTGAAATGGAGATGCCGCTAATCCCTGTGCTGGCTGACATGGAGAGCAACGGCATTGCCCTGGATACCAGTTTGCTTCGTAAGATGTCCCTGGAATTAGGTAAGGAAATGATGAAGCTGGAACTGGAAATATACAATAGTGTAGGGCATCAATTTAATATCAATTCACCCAGGCAATTGGGCAACGTTTTGTTCGAGGAATTGGGGCTGCCTCGATCGCATAAAACGAAGAGTGGCTACTCCACGGGGGCATCGGTATTGGAGGCACTGAGGGGTGTTCATCCTGTAATTGAGCCTGTACTGGAATATCGCCAGCTTGCCAAGCTCAAGTCAACGTATGTTGATGCTCTGCCAGCACTTATCAATCCTAAAACAGGAAGGGTGCATACTACTTTTAACCAGACAGGCACGACCACCGGGCGACTTTCCTCCAGCGAACCCAACTTGCAGAATATACCTGTAAGGGGAAAGCTGGGGAATAAGATAAGGCAAGCTATCATCGCTCCGCCTGGAGCATATCTGTTAAGCGCTGATTACTCACAGATTGACCTCAGAGCCCTGGCTCATCTTTCCCAGGACGCCGGACTTATCTCTGCCTTTGCCAGAGATGAAGATGTCCACGCAACAACAGCCTCCAGTCTTTTTGGTGTTACAGCAGTGGAGGTAACTCCTGAAATGCGCCGAATCGCCAAAACAGTTAACTTTGGTGTTATCTACGGCATGAGTGACTATGGACTGGAGCAAGCCACGGAACTCAGTCGGGAGGAAGCGGCCCAATTTATTGCACTGTATTTTGGGAGATATCCTGAAGTAAAGGAGTATATTGAAACAACCAAAGAGCAGGCTCGAAAGCTGGGCTACGTGCAAACAGTGCTGGGGAGGCGGAGGTTCATATCTGAAATCAATTCCCCCAACAAACAGGTGAGGGAGGCTGCGGAGAGGATGGCTATAAATGCACCAGTGCAGGGCACCTCCGCTGATATCATCAAGGTTGCTATGCTTGATATGTATAGGGAAATGAAGAAGCGAGACCTGGAAAGTAAAATGCTGCTGCAGATTCATGATGAACTGCTCTTTGAGGTGACTGAGGAGGAAATAGAAGAGATGAAGTCACTGGTTAGCGAGGTGATGCCCCGGGCTATGAAACTTTCTGTTCCCTTGAGAATAGATATCAAGTTAGGCAAAAACTGGGGAGAGATGACATAGATTAATAAACATGGAATCCTGAATTCTGGGTCCTGAACATTGAGAATCTATTCTCAGGATTTTGCTTGGAAATAGGCATCAATATTGGCTGCAGCCCTTTTGCCGGCTCCCATAGCACTGATAACCGTAGCTGCTCCGGTGGCCATATCGCCACCACACCAGATTTTTTCCCTGCTCGTTCTGCCTGTAGCCTCATCAGTTTTTATCGTCCCCCACCTGGTGAGTTCAAGGTCTTTAGTTGTCGAGGGAATAATCGGGTTGGGTCTGGTACCCAGAGCGACGATTGCTACGTCGATATCAATAAGAAACTCGGTGCCAGGCTTCGGAATTGGTCGGCGCCGGCCACTTTCATCAGGTTCGCCGAGCTCCATTTCATAGCACTCCACTGCTTTGACTCTGCCCTGATCATCGCCGAGGAACCTCTTGGGATTGGTTAAGAGTTTGAATATGACTCCCTCTTCCTCAGCGTTTTCTCTCTCTTCAGCTCTAGCTGGCATTTCTACTTTGGAGCGACGGTATATGATATATACCTCTCCAGCTCCAAGCCTTAGAGCACAACGTGAGGCATCCATGGCCACATTACCTCCGCCGAAGACTGCTACCCTTTTTCCTATTTTTATGGGAGTATCATATTCAGGGAAGAGATAAGCCTTCATCAAATTTGTTCGAGTAAGGAACTCATTGGCGGAGTAGACATTGCTAAGGTTCTCCCCGGGGATATTTAGAAACATCGGTGCCCCAGCCCCGGGGGCTAAGAAAGCGGCATCATAGCCATTTTCCAGGAGTTCGTCCACGGTGGCTATTCTACCTATTACCTGGTCGAGCTTAATGTCCACGCCGAGCGACTTTACATAATCTACCTCACCCTGGACCATATCCTTGGGTAATCTAAACTCGGGAATCCCGTACATCAATACGCCACCGGCGACGTGAAGGGCTTCGAAAATGATAACTTCGTACCCTAGCTTGATCAGGTCAGCAGCGCAAGTTAAACTAGCTGGTCCGGAACCAACCACAGCTATCCTGTTACCATTAGATTTGGTATATCTTACTTGCTTTTCAATGGCTTCGGGGTGCGCTCGTTCCCAATCAGCGGTATAGCGCTCCAGACGACCGATAGCGATGGGAGCACCTTTCTTGGCTAATACACATTTAGTCTCACATTGCGTTTCCTGAGGGCAAACTCTCCCGCAAATGCCAGGAAGGCTGTTCTTACTCTTGAGTATTTTTACTGCCTCGGGCATATTATGTTCACGGATTGCATTTATGAATTCGGGGATATCCACATTGACGGGGCAGCCATTTATGCATAAGGGCTTCTTGCATTGAAGACAGCGAGTGGCTTCCTCGATAGCTTGTTCTTCTGTGTAGCCCAGAGCTACTTCATTGAAGTTATTTTTCCTTACCTCTGGCTCCTGCTTTGGTATGGGCACTCGATTTAAATTTATCTTTACCTTCTCAGTCATAACTTTTCATCTCCCTGACATATTTGCTTCCCAGAGTTCAAGCGATTGTTTTTCCTCGTCCAGGTAAGTACGCTGGCGATTTATCAGCAAATCCCAATCGACCTCGTGCCCGTTGAAGTCCGGACCATCGACACAGGCAAACTTAGTCGTCCCTCCAACCGATACCCGGCAACAACCACACATGCCGGTGCCATCGACCATAATCGGATTCAAGCTGACGATGGTCTTAAC
>DAOVDO010000091.1 GCA_030669525.1 Dehalococcoidia bacterium
GCGTATAAGTTCAGTAGAGCCACTTCCAATTAATAAATTAGTTGGCTTTAATCCTAGCTTTCCAGCCATGGATTGTCTCAGACAGGATGCCTCTGAGTCAGGGTAATGAGAGATATCCACTTCGCTCAGCGCTGCCATTACCCCTGGTGGTGGACCAATGGGGTTAAGATTGGCACTGAAGTCAATAACCTCTTGAGGGGCAATATCCAGTGTTTCCAGCTCGGCATAATCGATACCGCCATGTGGGCAGCCGGATAAGCCGTGTATTTCCGGTCTAGGTAATAAAGACAAGGCGTGTCACCCCCCCAATTAAATAGAACAAAACGCAAAGTACAGTGGCCACTTGGGCCAGCTTTATTCCAGAGGCAATAAGTTCGGGAGATAAGGGGTTATTTATATTGCCTAAGCTGTAACACCCCGCCTTTTGTAGTTGAGTCCTGAGCGCTCCAGCAGCGGCGCTCATCGGCCAGCCGGCGTTGGGGCTTTCTGTGTTGCCATGGTCACGAAGCATAACTCGCCAGGCGTTTTTCCCATCTTTCCTGCATAGATAAGCTGCCATCACTAGCAGCAGCCCTGTAATTCGCGCCGGGATAAAATTCAACACATCGTCTAATTTAGCAGCAAACTTACCTGAATATTCATATTTGCCATGATAACCAATCATGGCATCCCAGGTGTTTACCACCCGATAAACCACGGCGCCGGGCACACCGAAAAGCAGGAAATAGAATAGCGGGGCAACAATACTATCGCAGGTATTTTCTGCCACAGACTCCACCGTTGCCGAGACTACTTCCGGTTCCCCCATATTTTGAGTCTCACGACTGACCAGAGCAGGCATCCTGGATCGGGCTTCCTCTATATTACCCTTGGTTAAGAGCAGTTTTATCTTAAGAGCAGTCTGTCTTAACTCTCTGAAGGAGAAAGATGGTTTTAATAACAAAGCGCCTATCAATACATAAGCTAGCGGGCTAACCTGTCTGGCATAAGATAGTAGAAAATAAACAGGTGAAGTAAAAATGAAAATAGTAAGCAGAACCATAACACTGCCATAGATTACCTGGGGATGTTTCCCTTGAACAGGAGTAAATCTTTTGCAAAATGAGATTATCTTCCCCATCCATACCACTGGATGTGTAACGCGAGGTGGTTCCCCGAATACTAAATCGATGAGCAGAGCCAGGAGTAATATGAATAAGCCTTCCATAGTTTTTTCTACCGCTGGATATAGGTTCTTTCTTCTTTCCCTTCGCCTGCTATGATAAGAGTAGCAGGCAACCTGTTAACAGGGTGAGGGTAGACACATACTTCAGCTCCATAGGCTTTCTTAATATTCTGGGCTGTGAGCACTTCTTGTGGCGTTCCCTCAGCATAAACCGTTCCACTATTTAGCATGACCAGCCAGTCACAGTATTGAGCGGCTAAATTCAAATCGTGCAGGGCAGCAATGACAGTCAAACCTTGTTTAAGGCAAAGGTTTTTAACCAGGTTCAAAATCTCGACTTGATGGTTTATATCCAAATTTGCCGTTGGTTCATCAAGTAGAATCACCTTTGGCTGCTGGGTCAGGGCTCGAGCGATAAAGAGTCGCTGCCTCTCCCCTCCCGAGAGCTCGCCCACCCGGTGCTCAGCCAGAAGTTGCGTTTGTGTCGCTTCCATAGCTTGCCAGGCAATAGCTATATCCCTTTCCCCTTCATATCGCAGAAATTGCAGGTGAGGAGTCCGTCCCATGAGCACCACTTCAAACGCAGTAAAGGCTGCCGGTAAAACAGGATTTTGTGGCACTGTGGCAATGAGGCGAGCAAGGTCCTTCCTTTTAATATTTTTTATATCCTGGCCAGCGACAAAGATGTGGCCGGTGAAAAGGTTGACCAGCCTGTTTATTCCCTTTATCAGGGTGGACTTTCCTGAGGCATTGGGCCCGATGAGACCCAGCATCTCACCAGGCACAGCCCTCAGGTTTATGCTGCTTAGCACTGCCCTGTGGTCATAACCCAGGCTAACGTCTTTTAGCTCAATCAATATTTATCTACTCCTCTTGTTATTCTGAGTCTATCATTTTTAGAAGAAAAGGAGCCTCTTCCGTCTTCGCAGCAGGTAAAGGAAGAAAGGAGCTCCACAGAAGGCGGTAATTACTCCTACTGGAATCTCTGTTGGGTAGGCTATCGTACGAGCAAGAGTGTCAGCCAGTATGAGGAATATAGCTCCGACAACAGCTGACAGGGGAAGCAGGAATCGATGGTCCGGCCCCCAAATAAGCCTCACTGCATGGGCGACGATTATACCCACAAAGCCGATAAGACCAGTGAAGCAAACTGCCGCTGAGGTAATCAGTGTAGCAGCACCCAGTAATATTAGCTTGACCCTTTCTACATTGACGCCCAATTGTTTTGCCTGCTCTTCATCAAGCTGCATCACGTTTAAAGACCGGGCGTGAAGGCAGATGATTATAATGCCGGCTAATATGCAGGGAAAGACTGTCTGTACTTCAGCCCACCTGGTCAGGGAAAGCCCGCCCAGCAACCAAAATACAATCCCATGTAGTTGCTCACCACAAATGGTCATCAGGTAGGATGTAATGGAGGCCAGAAAAGCACCTAAAGCTACGCCGGCCAGTATGAGAGTGGTAGCCGGTACAGTTTTGCCGACATGAGCTAATGAATAAACTACAGCAACGGCGCCCATTCCTCCAATAAAAGCAAAAGTGGGAACAGCTCCAAAACTCATCCAGGTAAAAGCAAAGGGAATGAGAAAGGCAATGGTAGCTCCTAACCCAGCCCCCTGAGCGACACCAATGAGATAGGGGTCAGCTAGAGGATTACGGAAAAGCCCCTGGTAGGTGGCTCCTGCCACAGCTAAAGCTGCCCCTACCAAACCTGCCAGAAGTATGCGAGGAAGCCTGGTGTCCAGGATTATGGTATCAAGGCTTTCGGGACTTAGAGTCATACCAAAAATGTTTGGACAGGTAGGGACAATGTGAAGGAAAGGCAACCGTGAAAAAAGAACTTCAAAGCATGTAGAAAAAGGTATGTGAACGCTTCCTAATGTAGTGGCAAATACAATTACCACCAAAAGCAACCCAACAAGCCCTACCAAAGCACAAACCTTACCTTTCCAGCGGAGAGCATAGGGTATGGCAGGCAGGCTAATAAATTCGCCAGTCGGTTTAACAATGGCATGTAACATTTGGTGTATCCGTACTTATATGGTGAGTGTTCGTCTCACTTGCTCTTGGCGGAAATCTCCATGAACCATACATTATTCCTTTGCTCTTTCTTGCCCTGGATGATGTTAATAGGCTTATTAAAAATTGGTCCGTCAGTCACAAAGGTATGATATTCACCTGCCTCGCCGCAGGGATGACAACCAAATTTTCGGATTTCATTTAGCAGAGGCATATCCAGGTTTTTACCTAGCAGGCTCTTATCCAATGTGGTAGCCACGACAGTTGCCTTAAAGCTGCTCCTCCAGAATTCAGCGAGAAGCTCCTCAGCTCCGATCCCCCAGAGGGGTAAGAGGGGTGTTATTCCAAGCTCGGCACAGACTCTTTCTACCCACTCCTTGTGCTCCTCCAGGGCTATATCCCCAAAAATTCCTCCCCTTATCCCTTTACCCTTAAGCCATGTAACAGTTTTCTTAAAGTTCTCCTCGTAGTGTTCCCAGGATGTTTTAACCTGAATCAGGGGAATACCGGTAGCTTTTGCTTGCAAAGCCAGGACTGAAGAGGGAATGCCATGAGATCTTGATCTTTTTCCATCTTCGGAAACAAAGTTGACCAGATATGCGACCTGGTAACCCTGAGAAGTTGCTCTATAGGTTGCCAGAGCGGATTCCTTCCCTCCACTCCATGAAGCGAAGACCTTCATGTCGTTACCCTCGCCGGGTTGGGGAAAATTTCGGGGTGGATGAAGTAAGCGAGGTACTCCAGGGCATCTACTATCCTGGGGCCGGTGCGACAAATTAAATCGGCATCGATCTGATATATTCTGTTGTTATTGTGAGCCTGGGTAGTCATAAGCCTTGGCTCCCCTTTTGCCCACTCAAATGGTTTGCTGTAAGCTTCACCGTGCCCACTGCAGGCGATAATTACTTCAGGGTTAAGTGCAATAACCCCTTCGAGATCAACGGTTTTGTGCCCGCTATAGGCATCCTGGAAAATATTCATCCCACCTGCCTTTTCAATCAGCTCCTGTTCGATGGTTTGCGAACCGACGCTATATAATGGGTCGTGCCAGGTGATATAAAAGACCCTTGGCCTATTCTCCAGGTTCTGGGTTTTATCTGTTGTTATTTCAATCCTGTTTTCCATTTGAGTTACCAGCCTGGATGCCTCCTGTTGCCTTCCAGTTATCTTTCCAACGGTCTGGATACTTTCCAGTATTTCATCCAGGTGTTCCGGTGCCAGGGCAAATACCGTAAGCTTCCTTTCCTCCAGAGCGGGAATGACTTCTTGGGCATGAATACTGCTGGCCAGTATCAAATCTGGCTGCAGGGCAATTATCTTTTCTATGTCCGGTGTAGAGAATCCTCCTACTTTTTCCTTTTCCAGAGCTTGTGATGGATAATTACAGAATTCTGTCACTCCCACCACTTTATCTCCCAGGCCTAAGGCGAATAAGACCTCGGTATTGGCAGGGGACAGGGAGATAATTCTCTGTGGTATGTGTTCAATATTAACCGGCCTCCCCAGATCATCAACCGTTGCCCCTGGGGGCGGAGGCGCAGCAGGGGCACATGCCGTAGCTAATACTAAGATTATGTATATGCTTGAAAGGGGTAAAAGGTATCTTCCTGCAATTTTCATAAGTACTTGCCTGTTAAGGTTACTAAAATGAAAGATGTTCATATACACCCCCTGG
>DAOVDO010000145.1 GCA_030669525.1 Dehalococcoidia bacterium
CTGCCGATAATCATCAACCGAGCTCGGCCACCACGACCACTATTTAACATAGCTAACTCATCCAGCAGGTCTGTTAGATATTCATTAAACAACTCCTTGGGCATGCGGAAGCTGGCATTAACTACTTCCATTGTCTCAGCAGCAGTAATGGGTGGATTATCAAGCTTGCGCAGGTTATGTAGTCTTCCGAGGAGTTCCCTTGACTTGTTGTATGTCTCAATAGAGCGGCAAAGTGCCTCATCTGTTATCTTTACACCAAGAAACTCTTCCAGGTGCTGCTTGAACTGTACCACTTGCCCATAGTAGCGCTCATGAGCTCTCTCAGTGAGCTTGCACGGTATCAACAGCAGGTGATGAAAGGAAGACCCGATATAATTACGCCATAAATCAAGCAAACGGCGACCAGAGTAACAGGTAGACCCTATCACTATCCCATCCAGGAAATCATATCCGCCCCTTAAGCCAACTTGAAGGCAGCTTCGGGCAAAGGAGCAGTTGTTAGCATAAAAATAAGCAGTACCATCATCAAGCTTGGTCTCCTTAGGGTAGCCAGTAATCCTGATGGGAAGTGCACCAGCAGCATGTATCACTTCCTCAGGGACATAATTACAGAGCCAACCAAACACCTTCCTCCCTTGACTTTTGTGCTCTAGAATCTGGGTTGTCTCAGGAAAAGCTTCATTAATTTCACGAAATGGGTCAAGCGTACGTAATTTAATATTATTTCGCACCGGAGTATACAACATTATAATAAGCCAACTACCCTCCTCAGTTTAAGCAACACCTTATACTACTGACTATCGGGAGGGTAGCAATAAGGATGTCTTCCTGATTTATTCGTTATAAAAAGCCACTCCCAGAGAATCCGGACTCACATGGAGCGCCAGTACCGGAGTAGCCTCTGCTATAAAAAGTTCAGCACAGTTGTATTGGGCTGCAATTTCCTTCTTGAACTCTTCGGCCTCGTCTTTCGCCGCCGCGTGAAATACACACACATGAAGAGGGGTATCCTCCCTGATATTCTCCTTCATCAGCTCTCTCAGGCGACGCCTTGCGCCTTCCCTGGTAGGGTATTTCCCAATCGGTATCACTTTGCCTTCCTTGGTGGTGAAGATATGGCTTTCTCCCTTTGGATCTGACTCTAGTTCTCTGACCCTTCCCCCTTTTATGAAATACTCAATTGAGCCCACATTGAAAAAGTACTTAACTTTGGGGATAATGCTCCTGGCAGCTTTTACCACATCCTCCAGGCTGGACCCGTCTATAGCAGCTCTTGCAGCAGCGGTGGCTACCAGGCACTCGGCCGCCATAACGGAGTTGGAATCTATTATCTCTATAGGAATGTCCTCGACCATATCCCTTGCCCCTATAGCCGATGCGTAGCATGCTGGAGAACTTGCGGGGCTTATCACAACAACAGCTATACCATCAACCTTTCCACGCATCTCCTCAAATGCGTTGCAAAATCCCCCCTGGGCTGAACCGCTACTGGTAGGCCAGTTCTTTGCCGTCTTTAACCGCTGGTAAAATTCCTCCGTTGTCCAGTCAACCCAGTCCGTATACTCTTCATTATCCAGTATCACACTCAGGGGAATAATGCGAATGTGGTATTTGGTTGCCACTTCCTGGGTCATTGCGGAACTGCTATCAATAAGTACTGCTACAGACATAATTCACCTCCTGAACAATGCTTTTTCTTCAACGGCAATATACCACAAAAAAGTACTTCAGTCCACAGATATAATCCTGCCTAAACTATACCATAACCACCAACCACGTTAACGAGTACATAAACTCTGTAAATAACCCGGTTTGTGATACAATAATCTGAGCCCTAAATTTAAACCTGACCTGCCTGATGAGAGGTCCTGAGGTGAGTTGGAGGTTTTTTATCCCCATAATTGTTAGTCTGGCTATGTTATCTGGCTGTGCACAGCAAGTAGTCAAGCCTTCACCAACCAGCGAAGAAACAGAGCGGATAATCGAGGTAAGAGCTGTTGACCAAACGCTGCTTTACCGATGTCAGTCTTTCTGGTCAGCAGAAAAATTCTCAAAGCTCTCAGAGAATGATTTGAAGGCGATATTCAAAGAAAAATATAACGTGGATGTTCGGGAATTTGAATCTTCCCTTATTCCTGGAAATCACTCAACTGTAACCAACTGCAGTATTTATGGCACTATTACAAAAAGTAGCAGCAAATTCACAGCCGATTTACTTTGGCTTTTAACACCTCTTGGGCTGGACTTTATCAATGACGATTTCGTAGCATCCAACGACGGGCTTTCCTGGGAGGGATATGCCGATGGCGTTCCAATGAGTATCGAGGTTAAGTGTCCACCACAAGACTGCGTCTACCAGGCCTGGCAACACCCGGTTGGCCACTGCCATGGGCATATATGGTGGCCAGCGTATTCTTGGTAAATAAAGGAGGCATGCATGAAGATCACAATTGTTTATGACAACGAAGTAACGAAAGAGGGCTTAAAGGCAGATTGGGGATTCTCAGCCCTGATAGAAACCGAGAATGCTTCTCCTATTTTATTTGATACCGGCGCCAATGGCTCTATTCTGCTGCACAACATGAAGGAATTGAATATAAACCCGGTAGACATAGGGACAATCGTGATTTCACACTCCCACTGGGACCACACCGGAGGGCTTCCTGAGATTCTTAAGGAAAATAAGACCGCTGAGCTTTACATACCGGGCTCATTCCACATAAGCGACAAAGACAGGAAGGTAACCATAGTTAAAGAAGCCGTTCAGATTTGCCAGGATGTCTTTTCCACCGGCGAACTCGAGGGCGTAGAGCAATCTCTGGCACTTAAGACAGATAAAGGAATATTCGTGGTGGTAGGTTGCTCTCACCCAGGAGTGGAAAATATCCTGAAGGCTGCCTCAAAGTTCGGGGCACTCTATGGAATCGTCGGTGGACTTCACGGCTTCCATGATTTCAAGGCATTGGACAAACTATCACTGATTTATGCCAGTCACTGGACCCAGTACAAGAAGGAGATAAGGGATATATTCCAGGA
>DAOVDO010000032.1 GCA_030669525.1 Dehalococcoidia bacterium
GAATGCGCCTGCTTGCCCGGGAGATTGTTATCGTCACCCTTTCGGAGCTGATTTACGATGTCCCTGTCAGCCTTAGTGACCCGGCAAGCTATAGCTTTGCTCATGGTAGTAAGAATGGCTATCCCTATCCTGTGGATAGGAAAACCTACGATAGTAGCATCCAGTTCCTGGCTCAGGCGCTGGACAAAGCCAAAGTCGGTAATAAGGAGAAGCTCAATGCCTTCAAGAGACTCAGGGCATGGCAGGGGCATTGACCTGCAACAGCAAACTGAACTAATATGGATAGTAATAAAATGACCGGTTTTGATATCGCATCTTACGTGGCGCACATTGAAGCCAACCGCTCAGTTAAAGATGCCTTGATGCAAAAACTAAAGGCTCGCCGCCCTCCATATCGTATTTCAGTAACAGATTTGATAAATATTAAGCAGGCCTACTTCCGTAGAAAACACCCCGAGATAGTTCCTTCCCTGGAGAAAAGACAGCTTATGTGGGCGGGCACCGGCTTCCACAGGCTTTTTGGCCTGGCCGTCTCCAGCGAAGAATACCTGGAGCAGTTTGTAGAAGCCGAAGGCGTAGTGGGTAAAATCGATATCTATGAAAATATGCCTGTGGAGATTAAAACAACTTCAACCCTTGCAGGTACAGGAGACCTCCTCAAGCACAGACCAACTTATGTGGAGCAGTTGGGCATATACTGCGCCATGGTCGATGCCAGCGAAGGAAAAATCATTATTTATCAGCGTCACGATTCCGGTGAATCACCCCTGCCCCCATTAATTGCCTACCATGTTACTTTCCCAAACCTGGAATCAATTCGAGGTGAAATGCGGCATAGACGAGACCTGTTGGTACAGGCACTTATCTCAAATGACCCTGGTAACCTGCCTGTCTGTGCCTGGTTCAACAGGGGATGCGATTATTCAGAGGTATGTGACTGTAAAACCTCCTCAGTAGCACCATCATACAGTATCGCTGATATGGCAGGACAAATCCAGGTCGACGATATTACCTGTCAGCAACTCCTTGATAAGCTTGCCAGCCCACACTCACCCCCACTATTCCGAATCAACGATACCGTCTTTCCCCGAAAAGCGTATTTTAGGCATATCGAGCCGCAGGAAGCTCTCGATACCGAAGAGGAGTTGCTACGGGAGAAAGAGGAGCACCTCCGTTCTATGGATGAACAGGGCTTTCTTAATGCCCTTCGTGATTCGCTTCGATTTGGTGCCCCGGGAGAGGTGGAGAGCGTCCCGGTTCAATATGCCTCATTGAGCGACCTGGTTGTAATTCACCGGAACCTGCCTGTCACACTGCGCGAACCTAAATTTTACTCACTGGTGGAAAGGGAACGTTTGCCCTGGACATTCTCTCATTATTTCCTCCGCCTGGGATTTGATTGTGCATTAACGGGTCATCCTCAGGGCAGGCTATTGCTTTATTATTCCAGAGTTCCCAGAGAAGATGCTAAACTAATGGTTTATGATGTGACTTTCAGGAACCTGGATGCTCTGAAGACTGAAGCATTGCATCGAGTTGAGCTTTTGCAAAAAGCAACATCCCCAACACAACTCCCAAAATGCCCCTCCTGGCTGTGCTCTTACTGCGACCATAAGTCTGAATGTGGTGAAGCATGAACTGGCTGGACATAGTTATCCTGGCAATAACAATCATATTTGGACTGATAGGCTTGAGGCGGGGAGCTATCAAGACAGTATTCGGTATCGCCGGATTGGTTGCAGGTATAGCTCTGGCAGGTCGTTACTACCAGCCTCTGGCCGGCATACTCTCTTCCAGCGGAGCTATATGGTCAACAATAGCCGCCTATGCCATCATTCTGGTAGGCACTCTTATTGTAGCAAGCATAATTGGCTCGTTGGTGTCCGGATTAGCTCACGTCATACTGCTCGGCTGGATAGACAGGCTCATCGGCTTCATTCTGGGAGCCGCCATTGGCAGTATGCTATGCGCCGCTTTCCTTGCCATTGTAAGCAAATATCTACCAGGCACAGTGGGAGGCATATCCAACTCTGTAATGGCAAGATTCTTGATGGAGCAATTTCCTTTATTGCTGGCGCTTCTCCCCGAGGAATTCGATTCCATTCGCGACCCCTTTTTACCACCATCTCAACCCTTCTCCTTCTGGTAACAGGGGTTATTATGCCAGGGGAGTGCTTCTGCACACTTAGCTTTCCAGGAAGCCGTCCAGTATCTTTTTAAGCTCCTTTTTAGGTTTAAGACCAACAACCTGTTGAGCAGGTTGACCATCTTTGAATATGAGCATGGTAGGGATGGCAGCAATGCCATATTTAGCTGCCAGGTAAGTATTGCCATCCACATTGACTTTGGCAAAACCTACCTTGCCATCATACTCCTTGGCCAGTTCTTCCAGTGTGGGAGCAGCAGCCAGGCAGGGAGCACACCAGGTAGCCCAGAAATCTACCAGCACCGGTACTTTTGACTGCAACACAGCCTTTTGGAAGTTATCCTCGCCTTCTATCTTTTGTATCACGGACATACACCTCCTGAAATTTAGATTACTACATTTAAAGAGAAGAAAATAATAGCGTTTCTCGTTGTCTTCTCGGCAATTGCAGCTTCATCCACCATCTTAAGCTGAGCTGCGGCTTTCAGACTCCTCACCACGTCAGCAGGTCTAGATTGATATCTTACCTCCCTGCCGTAAGTAACAGGGCAATCCGTTTCTAAAAACAGCCTGCCCAGCGGCGTTCCCTTAATAGCCCTTCTATGTTCCTCATGATACTCGGCAGCCGGTGTAGCAGAAATAAAATAATCAGCACCGACTATATCTCTGAGAACGCTGGAAAAACCAGTAAACCAGTGAAAAACAGCTTTGTCTATGCCCGCATCTTTAACCAGCTGGAATGCATCTTTCCAGGCATATCTGCTGTGGATTATAGCCGGCTTCTGATACTGACTGGCCAGGTTCAGAAGGCGTATCAGTACATCCTTCTGTAGTTCCTTTGAAACAGCTTTCAGCACCCTTTTGTCATAGTCCAGCCCTATCTCACCGACAGCAACCGCCGTGGCAATATTCTGCTCGATGAATTGCAAATTAGCATCTATCTGGGAGTGTTCCAGATTGGCTAGATGCCAGGGATGCAGACCAAGTGCAGGATAGACAAAGGAGCAGTATCTTTGTGAAATTTCCAGTATTTTCACATTTGATTGATAGTCCGAGCCCACAGCCACTATGGCGATAACCCCACCCTGTTTAGCTTCTTCGAGTATTACATCGAGGTTCTCCAGCTCATCCAGATGAGCGTGTGTATCAATAAGCCTGTACACTAAATTCTCTTTTCATCAACCATGCCTTTATAGTACTCAAGCCCTATTTCCGTAGGCTTATAGCCATAAAGGGAAAACCTTTCTGCTTCTCTGGTAACCAGGTTTGCAGACAACAGAGTCCTCAGCATGGCCTCGCTAAAATATCCTGTCAAGTGAAGATGATGGTCAGGAACCGCTTTACCGGTCGCTTCATATTCCCGGCAAATAGAGCCAAGTAGCTTTGCTGGCTCCTCCTCCAGGCTTTCAAGTAGAGCCTGCATAATCTCTGTTTTCTTAATTACAGCAGCGAAATCTTCAAAAGTACCCATATCTACTAGCTCCTGATTCTGATAGTAACATATAAGTCGCCCGGAATTATTCCGCTCAATCCCATCCTTTTTAACCTTATCCTTGTCGCCTCTGTAACCCCTGCCGGCACCTTGACCACCAGTCTTTTCTTTTCCTTACCCCTGTTATATTTAATCGCCTTCTCAGTGCCAGTGGCAGCCTCTTTCTGCGAAAGAACTACTTCGCGATACAAATCAGCTCCTTGACGGGGAATACTCTCCACGCTAAGCATCTTCTTCAGAGCGAATTTCATTGCTTTGCCAATAAGCCGCAAAAAGAGTGGCGGTTTATATTCCGCAGCAGGCCGCTGCCCCACTCCCCAAGCTGGCTGGCCAGAAAAGGCGAAACCAAATCCCTTACCTCCGAAGAACATATTGTCCGCAAATTTTTCGTCAAACCTCAATCCTGCCCCCTGAAACATTCTCATTAACTCCTGAAACAAATAGGGATTGGTAAAAGCATCCTGGAACACCTGCTCCTGGCTATAATATCGTCCACTGGCATATCGAGTACCAGTTCCAGCAAAGCCTGCCTGCTTCATTCTATCATACTCCCGCCTTCCCCCTTCATCGCTCAGTACAGCGTAGGCCTCATTGACCTGTTTAAATTTTCCTTCAGCCCACTTTTCATTCCCCGGATTTCTATCGGGGTGATATTTCATAGCAAGCTTCCTGAAAGTACGCTTTATATCAGCCTGACTGGCACCTTCAGATAAACCCAGAATAGAGTAATAATCCCTCATGGCATGATATTCTCACTTTAAATGTGGCAAGATATTTTAACGGTTAGTCAGCACTGTAGCAAACAGCCCGACCCAATCACGGGTATCTCCAACCACTATTACCGGGCACACAGCTAACCTTTGCGTTTATAGTGAATTACAGGAACTGCCCGGGCGACGATACCGAAAATTAAAGCCACCACAGCTATAACTCCGGCGCCCAAGAAAGCAGTATACTGCCAGAAGCGTTCAGGAAATAGCCTGGGAAGATAGCCTGTACTCATCCACCACGGATTATCAAAGGCGAGATAGTGAAACCGTATGAATAGCTGTTCAAAGTCAATTAGAAATGAGCCTATGCCCAGCACAGCTATGATAGCAAGGGTAACAGCGCTTCCTCTCCACACCCCCCCAGCCAAATCCTGCCATCGACCTTTCCTCCACAACAGAAATAACAGGACATAGATAATGATGTAGGCGAGGCTGCCTAACTGAACCCGATAATTAAATTGGAACAGCCGCCTGACATCCTCCAGGTGCGTAAGCTCTCGATTCTGCTCATTCTCCTGGAACAGCTCAAACTCCTGTCCATGTTCATCTACCACCGTGATTTGAGGTGTCTCCAGTTGAAAATTGAAGTAGTCCACAAGCCTTCTTGCTACTTCTCTTAACTGTTTCCTGCCTATACCTGTAGCCTCGCTTATATGATATTTATCAAAACCATGCTCATAGAGCTGTACGCTATTCACCTCCAGGCGGATAGTACTGGTAACAAGCAGAAGAGAGAAGCAAATAATAAATACCCAGCGAGTAACAATCTTGGCAATTTTCATGTTTCACTCCTTAGACTTTCAGGGTATCTAGAAGCACAGTGCCAAAATGCCATGTTATAATTTGAATAATGCCACAGAAGTTCACCCACCTCCATATCCATACCGAGTATAGCTTGCTTGATGGCATGTGCCATATTCCTCAGCTGGTTGCCAGAACCAAAGAGCTGGGCATGGACAGCCTTGCCATTACTGACCACGGCGCAATGTACGGCGTCATCGACTTCTATGTGGCAGCCAAAGAAGCAGGCATAAAGCCAATCATTGGCTGTGAAGTATATGTAGCTCAAACTGATTGTCATAGCCGTGACCCTAAATATAAGAGCCCCTATCACCTGACCCTGCTGGTTAAGAATGACAAAGGATACCATAATTTAATTCAATTAGTTACTAAAAGTCATCTTGAGGGATTTTACTATAAGCCCAGAATAGACAAGGAGCTGTTAAAGCTTCATAGTGAAGGGCTCATTGCCCTTTCTGGCTGTGCTCATGGAGAATTGGCGCGACTTATTCTCGAAGGACAAATCGATGAGGCCGCCAGAGTAGCTTTATGGTATAAGGAAACCTTCGATGATTACTATATAGAAATTCAAAGATACCCCGTGCCTGAGTTCGAGCATATTAGTCGAGAGCTGGTTTCCCTATCCGGCAAACTTGGTATACCACCGGTAGCCACCGGTGATACCCATTACATTAATAAAAAAGACGCCCCCGCCCATGAAATCCTGCTATGTATTCAGACCAATACCGCCATAAATGACGAAAAGAGATTAAAGATGATAGGTGATTTCTTCTACCTGAAAAGCCCTGAAGAAATGGAGCAGTTGTTCAGTGACCTGCCCCAGGCACTGGAAAATACCCGGCGCATCACCGATATGTGCCAGCTAGAGCTGGATTTTACCAGGCTTCACTTGCCACGGGTGACAACTCCTCAAGGGAAGACAGCCGATGATTTCCTGGCTGAATTATGCTGGCAAGGGCTGGAGAAACGCTACCCAGAGCCAGGTCCTGATATCAGGGAGCGCCTTAGTTATGAGCTGGATGTCATTCAAAAAACAAGTTTTGCTGACTACTTCCTCGTCGTCTGGGATATTACCTCCTTTGCTCGAAGCAGCGACATCAGCTTTGGTGTCAGAGGGAGCGCTGCTGCCAGCCTGGCTCTTTACTGCCTGGGCATCACCGATATCGACCCCCTGACATATAAGCTCGTTTTTGAGCGATTTCTCAATGTTGAACGTCGTGAGATGCCAGACATCGACCTTGATTTTCAGGACGACCGTCGTGATGAGGTACTGGCTTATGTCAATCAGAAATACGGCGCTGCCCACGTAGCACAAATTGTCACCTTCGGTACCCTGGGAGCCAGGGCAGCGTTAAGAGACACTGGACGAGCTTTAGGTATGCCATATGCCCAGGTTGACCAGGTAGCCAGACTCATTCCCCCGGATATAACCATGACTTTAACTAGAGCGCTGGAAGAGAGCAGGGAGCTTAATGATACCTACTGCCAGGATGAGGCAGTGCGCAACCTGGTTGATTCAGCCAGGAAATTGGAAGGCCTTGTTAGACACTCCAGCACTCACGCCGCCGGTGTCGTTATATCGCATGACCCCTTAACCGAATATGTACCTCTTCAGTCGGCAGCCAGGGGAAATCAGCATGCCCTTATGAACGAACATGCACCTCTCCAGCCAGCAAGTAAGGAGAACCAGCATGCCGTTATGACTCAGTACCACATGGAAAATATCGCCCGCCTCGGACTGCTAAAAATGGACCTCCTGGGACTGTCTAACTTAACAATTCTGGCTAAAGCCACAGAAATTATCAAACAAAATTGCGGGGCCTCTGTAGATTTACAAAATATCCCGCTCGACGACAGCAAGACATTCAAGCTGCTTGCTTCAGGGGAGACCAAAGGCATCTTCCAACTGGAGAGTAGTGGCATGCGCCGATACATAGAAGAACTTAAACCCACCAATTTTAGCGATATTTCAGCCATGGTGGCGCTTTACCGTCCTGGACCGATGGAACAAATACCTACCTTCATAAAAGCCAAGCAGGGACTTATCCCCATCCATTACCCCCACCCCGCCTTAAAGGATATACTGGAAGAGACTTATGGAGTTATCGTCTATCAAGAACAGGTATTATTTATTGCCCAGGCCCTGTCCGGTTACAGCCTGGGACAGGCTGACATTCTTCGTAAAGCCATGGGCAAGAAAATAGCAAAGGTGATGAAGAAGGAACGGAAAAACTTCATCGACGGAGCTACCAAGAAGGGTATATCTACAGAACTGGCTGAGGAGGTTTTTTCTTTAATCGAGCCCTTTGCAGGCTATGCCTTTAATAAAGCTCACAGCGTGAGCTATGCACTTATTGCCTATCACGGCGCTTATCTTAAAGCCAACTACCCAGCCGAATACATGACCGCCTTCCTCAATACTTATTGGGATAATATGGAGAAGGTTCGCTCGGCAGTGGCCGAATGCCGGCGTCTGGGCATTCAGGTACTCCCACCAGACATCAATAGCAGCCAGGCTGACTTCGCTATTGAAAAGGGAACTGGAAATGGTACAGCAATACGCTTCGGGCTGGCTGCTATTAAAAATGTAGGTACCTCACCCATCAAGTGTATCACCTCCGCCCGCAGTCAAGAAGGTGTATTCACTTCCATTGAGAACTTCTGTCATCGAGTAGATTTACGTGGAATTAATAAAAAGGTGCTGGAAAGTTTAATTAAAACCGGTACCTTTGATTCCTTAGTCAATCGGGGGGCACTTCTCAAATCCATTGCCAATATAATCTCCCTGTCTCAAATGGAGCAACGAATGAAAGAATCCGGACAGGCTGGTATGTTTGATAGCTGGGCTCAAACTTCTCCTGCTTATGCTCTCGATAAAAGCGAAGAGGTATCTACCAAGCAGAAACTGGACTGGGAACGAGAACTATTGGGCGTATATTTCTCCTCATCCCTTCTTAATTCACTGGCTTCTGAGCTGCCCACCCACTACATATCCGAAGGGCTCATTTCCTGTAGTGAAATCAGCACCGATATGGCTGGCGAAACTGCAGCAACCGCCGGGATGATAACCTCAATACGTCAGGCTTACACTAGAGACAGGCGCCCTTTCATTATTGCAACCACTGAAGACCTGAACGGTAGCGTAGAGGTTATCGCATGGCCGAGACTTTATGAAAGCACCAAGGAGCTCTGGGAAGAAGGCAATATCCTCATGGTCAAAGGGCAGGTGAAAATAAGAGAGGGTGGAGTGCAATTGTATTGCCAGCAGGCGCAGCGCTACCAACATACCGAGCCAGAAAGCAAAGAGCCAACCCAACAGAAACAACGTCACCTTATGATAAGCCTCAACCAGACAGATGACGCTGACAGGGATGTTGAATGTCTGCGC
>DAOVDO010000154.1 GCA_030669525.1 Dehalococcoidia bacterium
AGCTCGGTTCCTCCTTGCCCAGGTGATGTATACTGGCGCTTCATAGCCTGGCAAGAGGCGCTTATAAGAATTCACCCACTGGTTAGTAACAGAGGTGATTTCAGGTGCGTATTTTAATAAGCCAGCGGCAAAATGTTTAGCTATCTTGGATAGATGATGAGGGGCATTCTCATCAAAGAAGGCGTTTCTATCACCTCTAAACAATGACATATGGACATGCATCCCACTGCCATTTACACCGAACACAGGTTTGGGCATGAAAGTGGCATAAACACCATGTTCTTGAGCCACTTGTTTGACCACTAACTTATAAGTCATCACATTATCAGCCATGGTCGAGGCATCGGTGTAACGTAAGTCTATTTCGTGTTGACTAGGAGCAACTTCGTGATGGCTATATTCTACGCCAATACCCATCTCCTCCAAGACAAGAATTGTCTCTCGTCTCAAATCAGTAGCTATATCTGGAGGGGTTAGATCGAAATAACCACCTTGGTCTAAGAATTGTGTTGACTCGGAATTCTGGAAGTAGAAATATTCCAGTTCGGGACCGACATAAAAGGTATACCCCATATCAGCGGCTCTGGCTAGGTTTCTTTTCAGCACATATCTGGGGTCGCCTTCAAAGGGTTGCCCCCCAGGCCAACAAATATCGCAAAACATCCTAGCTACACCTTGATGCTCCTTTGGACGCCAGGGAAGGATTTGGAAGGTGGTGGGGTCAGGTAAAGCCACCATATCGCTCTCATCAATACGGGCGAAACCTTGAATGGATGAACCATCAAATCCACTTCCCGATTCTAAAGCTGTCTCCAATTCCTCAAAGGTAATAGCAAAACTTTTAAGAAACCCCAAAATATCGGTGAACCACATCCTTATAAATTTGACATCTTGTTCTTTGGCTAACTTGAGAACATATTCCTTGGCTTCGGCTCTATCTTTGCTAAGCATTAATCCTCCTCTCCTTTTTGAAATAATTTGACTCCCATCAGACCATAGATTATGGCAAAAGTCAAAAAGCCCATTGTTTTTCTATTTTCAAAAGTTTTGATAAGCGTTATAGAGCAGCTCCATCACGCTCTCCTGTTCTAACTCGGATTACACTTTCCACCGGATAAACAAAGATCTTGCCATCGCCAACTTCACCAGTTCTAGCGTTGGCTACAATGGCATCTACTATTCCGTTTACATCGCTGTCTTGAGTTACAATTTCCAACTTTATTTTTGGTGGAAACTCCACCTCAAATGTTGTGCCGCGAAATTGCTGCTTAAGCCCTTTCTGCTTCCCATGGCCCTCAACAGGAGTCTTTGTCATTCCCGGGTAACCCAGTTTCCTTAAAGCCTCCTTCACCTCTTCAAATTTTTCTACTCTGACTATGGCTTCTATCTTTTTCATTTTCTTCACACTCCCTTACTTCATGTTGCAGCTAACCTAACTCCGCTTGGTAATAAAGTCGGGGTAGGCTGGTGTGCCATGCTCCGGGATATCCAATCCCTGAAGCTCTTCTTCCGGAGGAACGCGGATACCAAAGGCTTTGTCCATTAGCTTGAACATTAGATATCCTATGCCGAGTGCCCAGGCGAAAACTACTACTACGCTGATAAACTGGGCGAGTAGCTGTTTGCCGCCACCACCATAGAATAGTCCGGTAGCGAATGGTGCCTCAACGGCGTAATTACCATATGTTCCATCGGCGAAGAAACCAACGCTGAGCAAACCCCATAGCCCGCAGGTACCATGTACACTTATTGCACCTACGGGATCGTCTATTCCCTTGGATTCAAGAAACTTAACACTGGCATACATTAATGCTCCAGCAATAAGGCCGATTACAATAGCTGCCCAGCCTTCCACCCAGGCGCAAGAAGCAGTGATGGCGACCAAACCAGCTACGGCACCGTTTAAGGCCATACCTGTATCCCATTTTTTTGTTCTCCACTTTGCTACAAGCAATGCTGCTAATGCAGCAGCGGCGGCTGCTAGGTTAGTGTTGACGGCGATAACTGAAATCCTCAAGTGATGTGGGTCACAAGTGCTGCCTGGATTAAAGCCGAACCAGCCGAACCAGAGGATGAAAACACCTAGAGCAGCTAATGCTATACTATGCCCGGGAATTGCTCGAGGTTTTCCATTTCTATCATACCTACCAAACCTGGGACCAAGAACCATTGCCCCGGCCAAACCAATAAACCCGCCGATAGCATGAACTACCCCTGAGCCAGCGAAATCCAGAGCAGCCATACCGAATGGCAACTGAGAGAGCCAACCTCCTCCCCAGACCCAGTGACCGTAAATAGGATAAATGATGACGCTTACCACGATGCTGTAGATGATATAGGCCTTAAACTTCAACCGTTCGGCCACAGCACCGGAGACAATGGTGGCTGCGGTGGCACAAAAGACCAACATCCAGAACATATTGAGATATTTATCCACATCATAGTAATCACCAAGCATGAACCAGCCCTGCGTACCCCAAAGGCCGTGCCAATCCCCACCCATCATTATGGCGTAGCCTACGAGGAAAAAGGCAATCGAGCCGATAACATAATCCATCAAGTTTTTGGTCATTAAATTGGTGACATTCTTGGCTCGGCAAAACCCCGCTTCCAGCATAGCGAACCCTGGCTGCATAAACATCACCAGGAAGGCACAGACTAA
>DAOVDO010000139.1 GCA_030669525.1 Dehalococcoidia bacterium
ATTCCTCTGGGCTTACCCTTGGATGCTGTCGAGTTATCAATTTTTCTGGCGCCACATATGGCATAACTACTTTCTCACTCATATGGCCTACAGCCTCATCAGACATAATTATTACCGGAATGCGGTATTTCTCTGATAGATTAAAAGCCACAATGGTAAGGTCAAAAATGTCCTGTGGAGAGCTTGGCGACAGGACGATTATCTCGTAGCTTCCGTGTGTACCCCATCGACACTGCATCATACCCCCCTGCCCTACCATGGTAGGTAATCCTGTAGATGGATCCCCTCTCTGAATGTTAACCAGTACACATGGAGTCTCCAGCATAATACCCAACCCCAGATTTTCCATCATCAAACTGAACCCGGGTCCAGAGGTAGCTGTCATTGATTTCTTGCCTGCCCATGATGCACCAAGTACGGCAGCCATGGAAGCTAATTCATCTTCCATCTGGATATATACACCATCAATTTGAGGTAGCCGTATACTCATTCTTTCAGCTATCTCTGTTGCTGGTGTAATAGGATAACCAGCGAAGAAACGGCAACCTGCGCTTATGGCTCCTTCCGCACATGCCACATCCCCACTCACAAAATATTCTCCTACTAATGCTTGATTTTCGGCCATGGTGAATAATTACTAGGAATTGCCTGTGTAGACCTTTATAGCAAACTCAGGGCAGACTAACTCACAAAAACCGCAAGCAAGGCACCTGCTATCATCGTTCACTATAGCGAGGTAGTATCCTTTGGGACTCAATTCTGAACTCATTTTGAGGACTTCTCTTGGACAAAATTCAACACAATAGCCACAACCCTTACATCTTTCCTTATCAATGTGTACCTGACTAGGCTTGGTAGCTATTTCTTCAGCGTCGAAGGATTTTCTCCACAGTTTCACAACTAAATCGTGCAAGTATAGCAAATTAAGACCTCCATGCCAATTGTTGAACAACTATTAAGGATACCTGTACTAGAGCAGAAGATTAACCTGAAAACAGTTGATGTTTATCCATTGAAAATATTTGACCATGTTATGAAAATCATGTAGCCTCATGTTAATCTTTGCTAGAGGTGAAATATCATGCCTAAAATTTATTTTATTGATGTTACCAATCGTGACGGTGTTCAAACTGCGAATCTTGGTCTATCCAAGCTGGAGAAAACCATGCTGAATATGTATCTTAATAAGATGGGTGTATTCCAGTCCGAGTTTGGTTTTCCCACTACCTTACATGAAACATTTTATCTTCAGGCTAATTTGGAACTGGCCAAGATGGGTGTTCTAAGACCCATCCGACTAGAGGGATGGATAAGAGCAACTACCACTGACGTGGAAACAGCTTTCAGACTCGTTCCCAATATCAGGCACATTAATCTATCTATCTCCACATCCGACCAGATGATCAGCGGCAAATTCAGGGGGATGAAATGTAAAGATGACATTTTAATGATGATGGTTGATGCAGTTGAAGCTGCTCACTCATATGGAGCTAAGAGCATAGGCGTAAACGCTGAGGATGCCTCCCGAACCGATATTGACTTCTTAATCAAATTTGGCATGGCAGCTTAGGATCACGGAGCCCATAGACTCAGGTATTGTGACACACTTGGCTATGACAATCCTTTCACCATTTATAAAGCCATAAGGGAACTGGCGGAGACCGTTGGTATTCCTATTGAGACCCATTGCCATGGCGACCTCGGGATGGCTGTTGCTAATTCACTTGCTGGAGCCAAGGGGGCTCTCGATGGTGGTCAAGACGCATATATCAATACCACGGTCAATGGTATTGGAGAAAGGGCCGGCAATGCTGACCTTGTAGCTACAGTTCTGGCTATCACCAAATCTAAGGAATTTGCTGATGAATATCAACTGGGAAGACCAATTGACCTGACAAAGGCCTGGAGAATAGCCAAATTTGCCAGCTATGCCTTTAATGTCCCTATTCCCATGAATCAGCCAGGCGTTGGCGCTAATGCTTTTGCCCATGCTTCTGGCATTCATGCTGATGGTGTACTGAAGGATCCGGAGAACTACGAGCTATATGACTTCGCTGAACTGGGTAGAGGTGAGCCAGAGCTTGTAGAAACGGGCAGGCAAATATGTTCTGGTGAGTATGGTGGTATTTCCGGCTTCAAGCACATTATGGGCAAGATGGAATTATCCTTCAAGGACACTGAACAGGCACGGGAAATTCTGGAACTGGTAAGGTATGCCAATGTCGAGGCGCAGAGACCCCTTGTCAAGGATGAGTTACGCTTTATAGCTAAATATCCCCATATCGCCAAAAAGCTTCTAACAATTAAACCACTGGATAACGAGATATAGGTAATTGCAATATATTACATATTATATATTACCGAAGCGTCTTTGACGCCCCTTATAAGTCATAAGAGCTTTACTAATCTCATCACGATTGAAATCGGGCCACAGTACTGGCGTGGAATAGAACTCAGCGTAAGCTGCCTGCCATAATAGGAAGTTGCTCAACCGCATTTCTCCACCGGTACGAATGAGCAGGTCTGGGTCAGGAATACCAGTGGTATAGAGATATTGACTGAACAGTGTATCATCTATTTTTTCAGCAGGAATTTTGGCTTCGCATATATTTCTAGCAGCCTGCGTAATCTCATCACGTCCGCCATAATCGAAAGCAAGACAAATCGTAAGTCCAGTATTATTTTTAGTAAGTTCAACTGCTGCCTCCATTTTTTTTCTTAATCTCTGTGATAACCTATCCAGCCTGCCAATGTGTATTAACCTTGTATTTTCCTTATGAAAAGCATTAGATTCTTTGCCAATTCTTCCTGTTAGAAGGTCAAGTAATCCTGCTACCTCTGCCAGTGGTCGATTCCAGTTCTCAGTGGAAAAGGCGTAAAGGGTAAGATATTTAATTCCAAAGTCCGCGATAATTTTTGCTACCCTTCCAATATTATCACCACCAGCCTTATGCCCAATAAGCCTGGGCAAGCCACGTTTTTCCGCCCATCTACCATTACCGTCCATTACAATAGCTATATGCTGTGGAGGATAGTTAGCTGGGGTCATGAATCTGTCCCCCGGTAAAAAAAGGATGCCGGAACTTTTCTAGAGGATAGGCTAAAGCGTATTTCAAGCTATCAATAACTAGCTTACTATGGAAATCAAACGATAAATTGGGTGAGTTAAGCAGAGCATTAACCAATCTCATAGAATCCAACACGCTGATTATTTTTTCAATTTGATGGTCGCTTAGCTTGGTGTAAATCTGTCTGGCTCTATAGCCCATTGAAATTTCCCTGCCTAT
>DAOVDO010000106.1 GCA_030669525.1 Dehalococcoidia bacterium
TTGTGGACTCAAAAACGAAGGGTAAATCCCTGCTTACTGATAAAGAGATGCATGAGCTCTCAGTTGAAAAAACCAGGAGGTTGGCTGTTAAATTTGATAGCTAATAGTCCATTAAACACTGCAACACTAATCATCGGACCGGTTATTGTATCAATAATAGGGGCACTATTTGGTCTTCTATACCTCGGTATTGACCGCAAAATAGTTGCCCGTATGCAGGGCAGAGTGGGCCCCCCAATAATCCAGCCTTTCCGTGATGTTGAAAAGCTGCTCATGAAGGAAAGCATTATACCCGACAGTGCCATTACCTGGCTATTCAAGTTTGCTCCGATTCTCTGCCTGATGGGAGCCTCTGTACTACTACTTTACATACCGCTATTCGGCCAGAATGCACTGCTGGGCAGCTCTGGTGATGCAATAGTACTGCTGTACCTGCTGGTTATACCAGCTCTAGCGCTTGTGGTAGCCGGATTCTCATCAAGCTCGCCATACGCCACTGTGGGAGCGCAGCGCGAGATGGTCATGATGATGAGCTACGAGTTTCCCCTGACAATGGCAATAGTCGCTGTTGCGTGGCGTATCAGCTATGTTACCGATATCAATCCATTCTTGCTATCTACTGTTGCTTCATATCCCATATGGAACATTGTAGGTCCAGTGGGAATCATAGGAGCGCTGATACTGGTCTTCGTTCTTTTAGTGGTTACGCCCGCTGAACTATCCACAGTACCCCTTGATCTGGCAGAAGCCGAAACTGAGCTTGCTGGAGGGCTACTGGTTGAGTATTCCGGCAGAAACCTGGCCTTATTCTATATCGCAAACGCTATTAAGGTTTTTGCTATAGTATCCCTGATAATTGCTGAGTTCTTCCCATACAACCTCTCCCCGATATTCGGTATTGAGGCATCTGCCCCGGCATTCGTAGTTGATGCCCTGTTCTTCTTATTAAAAGTCTTCCTGATAATGTTTGTCTGCGTGATGTTGGTACGCTCTGCCATGGCAAGGTTCAGGATTGATCAGGCGAGTAAAGTGTATCTTGTTGCAGTAACACTCACCAGCCTTGTCGGTCTGATACTGCTATGGGTAGATTTGATACTCTGAGGCAAAAGATATGAGAATGGTAAAGATTTTACTAAAGCAGCTTTTTCTATCCCCGGCAACAAATAAATTCCCAACAAAATATGCTCCGAAATCGGCTATTGCCTTCCTGAACAAAGTCCAAAAAAACACAGAGCTACTGAATCCACCGGTGGAAGTTCCACCAAACTTTCGGGGGAAGATATCCTACAATAGAGATAAATGCACGGGATGCCAGCTATGCATTAAGGTTTGCCCTACTAAAGCCATAGAATTCATACCTGAGGAGAAAAAGGTGAAAATATTTGTCTCCAGATGCTGCTTCTGTGCACAATGCAACGATATATGCCCGACAGGTGCATTATCCATGACCGATGAATTCATGCTCTCCAGCTATGAGAAGTACTCTGATGAGCTTGTGATAACTAAATAAACCGATAGCTATGCGCACCCAAATCCTTGTCTCGGGTGCCTACCACTTCAGTGTCTCTATCTCTTTTAACCGTTTTTGTATTATATAATTTGCAACTTGATCTCCACCTCTACGAACAACACTGGATAATGTCTCGCCAAAATCTATCTTCTCCGGTTGAACACCTATAAGCACTATATCATGACAAAATTCCCTTACATACGATATAAACAGTGAGAGAGGCATTATGTGCGTTGAAATACACATCACTCCCATTTTCTCCAGAGGTACAATCCTGTATGAACCTGGGCTTAAACCCATATCAGCTGCATCTACTAAAATAAGTCTGTCAGGATTGTGCTTCCTGATAACTGATGTGTAATTCTCGGGAATCATACCACAGTTGACTGTAATTACCCGTCCTCTGTTTCCTGTGAATTTATTTTGCCCTAAACTCTTTTCAACTTTAATTAAATATTCCCCGACCCTTTCCACGATATAAACACCGACCCCATCATCGCTCTTAAGTGTGTTCCCAATACCTAGAATCAGCTCCTCCATGCTATAATGTTACATTATCCAATACCCCATATGAAATGCACGAACTGGGAATTACGGAAAGCATCATAAACATTGCTCTGGACAAAGCCAGAGAGGCAGAAATTAGCAGGATTGCTAGAATTGACTTGGTTATTGGTGAGTTATCAGGATTTGTACCCGATTGTATAGAATTCTATTTCAATTCACTTAGCAAAGGTACTATTGCCGAGGAAGCAACCCTTAATTTTAAAGTTGCTCCAGCCCAATTCTGCTGCCGAGATTGTTCCACTGTCTTTTACCCTCAGGATACTCTATATACCTGCCCTAAATGCCAAAGCCACAGTCTGGAAATAGCTGGAGGCAGAGAGCTATATGTAGAAAGCATGGAAGTGGAATGAAAAGAATAGAGATAATCCAGGATGTTCTGGAAGCCAACCAATCCATAGCTGCACAAAACCAGCTTCTCCTGGATAATAATAAGGTTCTTGCTATTAACATTATGTCATCTCCAGGTGCCGGTAAAACAAGCCTTGTCCTGCAAACCATATCCAGGCTGAGGAATAAACTGAGAATTGCAGTGGTCGAAGGCGATGTGGCCTCAACGCTGGATGCAGAAAAGGTTAGAAATGAAGCGGTTGCAGTTGTTCAGATAACCACAAGATACATGTCGGAGAACTGCACTCTAATTGCTACTATGATTAGCCGCGCTCTCCAACGCCTGCCACTGGAAGATATAGATTTGCTTCTCATTGAAAATGTAGGCAATCTCATCTGCCCTTCTGAATTTGCTCTGGGAGAACATAGAAGAATAGTGATCTCAAGCGTCCCCGAAGGCGATGACAAGCCTACTAAATATCCTATGATATTTGCTGATGCTGACGCTGTGGTGATAAATAAGATTGACCTTCTGCCCTATGTTGATTTCGATATTCCTTCTTTTCAAAATACCCTTGTGGGTCTGAACCCGAAGGTCAAAATTTTTAAAGTTTCGTGCAGGACTGGCGACGGAATAGAAAACTGGTGTTCCTGGTTATTGAATGAAAAAAATGCCAATAAAATGCACTAAAAGAAGGTAAACGAAATGAAGAAAGTGGATGTATTGGTCATTGGAGGAAGCGCCGGAGGAATACCAGCAGCTATAAGTTGCCGTAGGAGATATCCTGAGAAAAATGTACATCTATTCCGTAAAGAGGCGCAAGTACAGGTTCCATGTGGGTTACCATATATCTTTGGCACTCTGGGCAGCCCAGAAAAGAATATAATCCCAGACGCAATGCTTGAGAACAATGGGATCGAGTTCACTATAGGCGAGGTGGAGAGGATTGACAGGGATAAGAAGACTCTATTGTTGGCTGGTGGAAATACCATTGGCTATGACAGACTTATTGTAGCCACCGGCTCTTCCCCAGTAGTCCTGCCAATCCCTGGAATAGAAAAGAAAAATGTCTTTATGGCAAAAAAGGATACCACCTACTTAAAAAAGATGCTTGATGCCATTAATGCCGCTAAAGACATTGTAATAATCGGAGGCGGCTTCATCGGTGTAGAACTGGCCGATGAATGCAAGAAAAACCACAATTGTAATGTTACTATTGTAGAAATGCTTCCACACTGTTTACAACTGGCCATTGACGAAGAGTTTTGCAATGAGGCCGAGACGATACTAACCGACAGAGGAATAAAACTACTTACCAGTAGTAGGGTAGAAGCCATCCTTGGTGACAAACAGGTTAGCGGCATCAAGCTATCAGATGGCAAGGAACTAAAAGCTGATGTGATTATCATAAGTATAGGCGTCAAGCCTAATATAAAATTAGCTAAGGTCGCTGGCCTCGAAATAGGGCCAGCAAAAGCTATTGCAGTTGACCGATATATGCGCACTACAGATGAGTACATATTTGCTTGTGGCGACTGCTGCGAGAAACATTCCTTCTTTAGTGGCAAGTCAAGCATCATTATGCTCGCCTCTGTCGCAGGAGCGGAAGGACGCATAGCCGGAGCTAACCTCTTTAATACACACTGCTATAACCGCGGAGAGATTGGCGTCTTCTCCACCATCGTTGGAGAAAGAGCATTTGGCTGCGCCGGTTTGACTGAAGCAGCAGCAAGACGAGAAGGCTACGATATCGTGACAGGTGATGTAACAGCGCCTGATAGACACCCAGGAGGCATGCCTGGAGCAGTTAAGACAAAAGTAAAGCTGGTATTCTCTAAGGACGACGGCTTTCTCCTTGGAGGCGGAGTCTCCGGAGGTACGAGCACATGTGAAATAGTAAATGTTATCAGTGCCTGCATCCAGGCCAGGATGACTGCCCATGAATGCTCATTATTCCAAATGGGCACCCACCCTGCTTTGACAGCATCACCAATGGTCTACCAATTTGTGAATGCGGCAGAACTTGCTGTTAA
>DAOVDO010000045.1 GCA_030669525.1 Dehalococcoidia bacterium
TAGAGAATTTGCTTTGTAGTTTTTAGAATCTCTCTGAACTCCTGATAATCAAATATAGCAAAATCTTTTTTAAATGAACCCTTTATTTCCTTTTCCAAGACAAAGGAATTCCCTACCCCAAAGTCAATTATGTTACCAGCAATAGCCAGCCTTATAGCTGCCAATAACCTATCTTCTGAGTGAGCTACTTTGCGCTTCAAATCAGGATAACTCTTAAGGGCTATTTTATTGTATTCATCCTTTACTTTTTTGAAAGGGTCTTCCTCACCAGTAATTTCCCGAACAAGTCGGTAGACAATCTGTCCCATCTCTGGTGGAGAGCTCGATAAAGGAAAATTAATCACTGCTGAAGCTAAACTATCCAGTATCTTTTTCTGGACATCCTCACTTGCTCCAGCCATTCTTGCCGCCTCCAGAGCCTGCTTAAAAAAGCAAGGAATGCAATCCAAGTATGTTCTCATCCCAGTATCACCTCTTTGACAATAAGAGCTGCCGCAACTCCTAAAGCGAGAAGAGAATAGGGGCGTATAGAGTAGCTCCTTACACTAAAAAATAGATAGCTTTGTGAAGAGTAGCTCAATGTCAGGGCTTCTCCATCCTTAACCTGCCCTCGAACCAGCCAACCTTAGCATTAACCTTCTCATCTATGGAAGGGAAATATGGCTTGATATCCAAGAGAGGAGTACCATCTATGGCATCCAGTTCTTTTACCTCAAGGATGTTTCCTTTTCTAGCTATTAATCTCACCACAGATAATCCCAGTGGACAGGGCCTGTTCGGCGATCTGGTGGTAAAAAGACCACGTGGCTCTGTATTCCAGCGCTTTTTTACCGTAAGATTATAAGCTTTAGATTTGTGGAGATAATATATCAAGATTATGTGGGAGAGCCCTTCTATACCCTCTAAACCTCCCTCAAACTCCTTAAATACCTCTGCCTGGCAGGTTTCCTCCCTCCCACAACCCTGATATGGCGCCTGCGCCCCATCATGGTAGGGTGAGTGAATCACTCCTATGGATTTCAACTGAAGTTTCTGCTGTCCTTCCACGATAATAGCCTCAAGCTCTTTCAAACAGTCCCTCAATTCTTCGAATTATATCATCCGTTTGATTCTTTAAAACACCAACAGTAGCTTCTAATTCCTCAGGTGAACCTACAATCGTGTTAAAAATCGCCCCTTGAGGGCAAGCATCAACACAGTGATAACAGGAGTTACATCTTCCGTCATCTATTTCTACCCTGCCCCACATAAGGTTAATCGCTCCTTGAGGACAAATCTGGACACATAAACCGCAGCCCAAGCAGAGGCTCCTGTTTACTTTCAACATGGCCTAATACTTCACCTGCATCAAAGCTCTGGCCTTCGTCGTAACGTCTCACGTAAATCCAGCGGCTTAACTTCTGGCCTTGACGCCTCATAAACTGTCACCACATTCTTTAAAACACCAAATTTTTCCTTGATAGAAGCCATCTGTGATGCTGGCAGCGGGTTAACAGCGCAAGGGCGTAAAGGAGTATTGAGCTGCACTTCATCAGGAGAGAGTGAAATTGCTGTTTGTGCTATCTCTCCAGCAAAATTTTTATTCTCCTGGATAAACATTATCTGAAGGCATAGCTTGCCTGTAAAGTTACTTCTGAACAGCTTGATGCCCTCAATTATATCGCCCAGCATAAGACCAGCCACAGGTCTATTTACCTGCCTGAATAGCTCCTGGTTATGGGCGTCCAGCTTAGCTACTACCACATCTGCCTTTACCAGATCACCATGCACATCTTCTCTGGATATCAATGAAGAATTGGTCAGGACTGCTACCGGGAGATGTAAAGTGGATTTTGCTACGTCAATGGCATGGCCCAGATTGCTGGCCAGAGTAGGCTCACCTGTCCCGGAAAAGGTAACATAATCAGCAGCTATGCCCTGTACTCCTTTCAGCTCTTCAGCTAATCTGGCATTTGAGACAAACTCCCTTCGCTTAACAGAGAAGCTAGTAGTTCTGCCCAGCTGGCAATAGACACAATCAAAGGAGCAGATTTTGTCTCGAGCGCAGAGAAGGTCTACACCCAACGACCTTCCCAACCGCCATGATGGTACCGGCCCGTAAATAATAGAACCCAATTTTAACCTCCCCAGAGCAGATTCCACCCAGCACCTGTCAGGATTACCCTTTGCCCTTATCCATGATAGCCATTACATTAGCGAATATCTCAGATATGGCATCGGACCTGTACTTCTCAATTTCACCCTGATCACACAACCTGGCTAGTTCTGGATCAATGGGTAATCGGCCTAAAAGAGGAACTCCTGCAGCTTTGGCCATCTCTTCACCCTTGCTACTGCCAAAAATTTCAATCTCCTTTCCCGTTTCAGGTAACAGCAGATAGCTCATGTTCTCTATCACACCCAGAACTCGAACATTCATTTTTCTTGCCATCTTAACTGCTTTCATCACAATCATTACTGTTAAGTCCTGAGGAGTAAAAACATCTATTACACCGAAAAGAGGCACTGTTTGCATTACTGTTAATGGTATATCCCCCGTACCCGGTGGCAGGTCTATCACGAGGTAATCGAGCTTACCCCAGAGCACATCCTCCCAGAACTGGGTGATAACCTTGGACATGAGAGGCCCCCTCCAGATAACAGCCTCATCTTCACTGGGTAATAGAAGATTCATAGACATGATTTCAATTCCATACCTCGATAATATGGGTAAAATGCCTGCTTCACTGCCACTGGGGCGATCATTCAAACCAAACATCTTGGGGATGCTAGGGCCGGTGACATCAGCATCGAGTAGACCAACTTCTTTGCCTTCTCTAGCCAAACAGCTAGCAAGCAAGCCGGCCACCAGAGATTTACCAACCCCACCCTTACCACTCATTACAGCTATTATATGTTCAATCTGGTTAAGCTCTTTAGGTTTGGCCTCAACGAAATCCACAATAGTCTCCTTTACTCCAGGAACATCATGAATTGTCGTGATTACTTTATCCCTCACCCAGTCTTGAGATTGAGCAGGTATACCCGCTGAAGCCAGTACGACCTTTGCTCTACCATCTTTAACTTCAACATCCCTGACTAAATTCATGCGCACCACGCTACGCATTATTCCGGGGACGAGCACCTGCCCTAAACCCTCTCTGACTTGTTCTTCTGCAGACATAATTTCCCTCCAAAAATATATTTACTTAAGCAAACTTCTTCGCCAGCATCCTTGGTGCTGGTAATTTGACATCGATACCATCGACAGCAAGAAGACTATCGTAATATTTAGTGAGTCCCGAAACGCCTATGACAATGACACCATCCTGCTTCATCTCACCATTAACATTAATGGTCGCATATATCTTCACCTACCGCCAGTGTACCACTTATGTAATCCAAAACAGCTTTCTCAGGATCATCCTGTAATGCACTAATAACAACATCAATGCGATTCTCTCTAAAAAGGTCCTGCGCTCTCGAGCCCATGCCACTAGCTATAACAATGGAAACCCCTTCCTCCGCAAGCCAGGTGGGAAATACTCCAGGCTGATGTCCAGGCGAAGCTACAATCTCCTTTCCCATAATCACTTTGTTCGTCTCATCAACGTCAAAAAAAACAAAGTGGCTGCAATGGCCAAAATGTGTAGCTACTTTGTCATTCACTATAGGCACAGCATACTTCATCTCTCGATCCTCCTTTGGTAATTTAGATACTCTAGATACTCTCCACTTAATCCCTGCGGCAAACGTCACCAGTGGAGCAAGGTGGTGCCTCACAACGCTGTGTCCTGCCACAGCAAGTCTTGCCCGGTGCAGAGCCACCCATTCTTATAGCGTATGAAGAAGGCAACAGTCTCTCCAGGTTCTTACTTCCGCAGTTTGGGCATGTAACACCCTCACTATCAGGACCGCGAATAAATGATTCTGATACTTCTCCACAGTCCAAACACCTGTATTCATAAATTGGCATCGTTGTAACTCACTTATCTAAATTTAGTAAAACAATTTGCCACAGTTCTTTTATCTGCTGAGTCACTTTATGGTTGGAATACTCCACTACCGGTACCCCATGAACAATTGCCTCGGTTACCACATTATCGAAGGAAATTTTCGAGGCTACCATTATCCCCATGGTAAGACAATAATCTTCAATATAATGCGAATTCTCTTCATTGATGTCATGTTTATTTATACAGACCAGAGGAGGGATGCCGAAGTGATGGCAGACACCGATGACTCGTTCAAGGTCGTGGATTCCCGATAATGTAGGCTCGGTCACCAAAAGCGCTAAATTTGCTCCAGATAGAGAAGCAATGACTGGACAACCAGTCCCCGGTGGACCATCGCTGATGATAAAACTGAGGTTCTGTTTCTCAGCTACAAATTTGGCATTGCTCCGGACCAGGGCTACCAGCTTGCCAGAGTTTTCCTCAGCAATTCCTAATCTGGCATGAACCAAACTGCCATACCGCGTATCGGAGATAAACCAATGTCCTGACATGCAAGGTTTCATAGTAATAGCATCAACTGGACAAATTTGGGAGCATAGCCCGCAGCCTTCACAGGAAATCTGATCAACAGAATACTCTTTTATGGCTCCGAAACGACAGACCTCCTGGCAAAGTCCACACTGAGTGCAATGCCCCTCATCAATAAAAGCAGTTTGCCCACTCCAGAATTCATGCTCTTCCTTAATTTCCGGCTGGAGAAGAAGATGAAGGTCTGCAGCATCAACATCACAGTCAGCTAGCACCTTGTTTTTAGCTAACGCTGCAAAGGAAGCCGCTATGGTTGTCTTTCCTGTGCCTCCTTTGCCACTGAGCACTACTACTTCTTTCATCTAGCTACCATCCTCTTTCTTTCGACGCACGTAGACTCTGTAAATTCTTTCACCTCTTTCCTGATAGCATTTGGTACACTGCACAACTTCCCCCGGCGTAACCTCTTCAAGACGGACATCAAAACCAAGTTCTTTATACATGTCTGTCATCTTTTTGACATGGGTCTCACCGTCAATGGCAATTTCTCGCCATCCATTCATTTTGTTGCTCTGCCTTAGACAATCTGGTCAATGTCCTGGAATAGTTTAAGGAAGGCACTACGCCACTCAGGCATCCCTTCTATAAAGGGAATCCCTTTAGAATAGAGCGTGGCGATTCTTCTATCCAATGGAATTTTTAGCAGGATCGGTATTTCTTGCTTATGACAGTAATTTTCTACCTGCTCATCTCCAACGCCAACGCGATTAATTACCACACCACACTTAATACCCAGCTTTCTAACCACTTCTACTGCCAATGAAAGGTCGTTCAGCCCAAAGGGAGTTGGCTCAGTCACCAGAAGACAGAAATCGGTACCCTTAACTGCCTCCACCACCGGGCAGGATGTACCTGGAGGAACATCAATGATAACTATACCTGCAGGATCAATATGCTTTTTCACCTCTCTAATTACAAGCGGAGCGGCTATTTCACCGACAGCAAGCTTGCCCTGAATAAAGTCCATTTCTTCCCAGTTGCCTCTTTCAACTACCCCTATCTGCTTCCCCTCTTCAGAGATAACAGACTCAGGGCATAGGTAAGAACATGCTCCGCAGCCATGACATAACTCGGGGAAAATGAGCACCTTTTTCTTTATTACAGCGATAGCGTTATAGGCGCAAACCTCGGCACACTTGCCACAATAGGTGCATTTTGTCTCATTTACTTTAGGGATGAGAAGGAACACGGGCTGGCTTTGATTCACAGTCGAGGGGAAAAAAATATGGGCATTAGGTTCCTCCACATCGCAATCCAATAACTGTATCTTATTCCCACCCATCAGGGAAAGAGCCATATTTGTAGCTACCAGCGTCTTTCCTGTTCCGCCTTTACCACTGGCAACAGAAATTATCATTCTCTAATCATCTTTGCGCCACACTTGGGGCAACCCAAGTCATAGCAGGGAACGCCTACCTCATGAGGAAGCCTGGTCCCACAACTGGGGCAAATACAGCTTCCGCTCGGTCCTGCTCCAGGGCGGTTCCCTCCCATTCTTCCCATCCCCTTGCCCATACCACTCCCCATTCCTCGACCTGTTCTTGGCCCTTGACCAAAAGGTCCTGTGCCATCTCCTCTAGGCATAAATCACCTCCACTGATAATCGATTTTGCTTCACTCCATTGGCGGAAGCCCGCAGACTCCAGAGCTACAAGAAGGGCAACTTATTCCCGAAGACCCGGGCACAGATGAGCTCGGGCTAAAGAATGAGGAAAAGAGCCTTGTAGGATGGGGTGTGTGACATTTAGGGCAGTTCAAATTAGAGCCTCCCTCACCCAGGGCTTGACGAACTTCAAATCTCCATCCACACCGGGCGCATTGATACTCATAGATAGGCACGGTATCCTCCTTATTTCCCTTTTCCCAGCTCCTCAAGGCGACTCTGGATTTCGCTCAATTGCTGCCCCAGTGTCTGTGCTTGAGTTTTAAGCATTTCTATTTCCTGCTCCAGGTTCATCGCTTGAGATGCTGGCATAGGTGTCATGCCCATACCCATACCCATTCCCATACCTCTACCCATACCTCTGCCCATTCCCATACCACGTCCCATTCCCATACCGGAAGTGGCCCCCGCCCCAAAATGGGCTGCCACACTGGGCTGGACGTCTGGTTGAAATCTGCCCGCTTTGTAGGCTTCAATGGCATCTCTTATTCTGCCAGTTACACCAGTGATCACCTGAACACCGGCAGCCGTAAGAGTCTGGTAAGCATTGGGGCCACAATTGCCAGTAAGAACTACTTCCGCTCCTTTGTTGGCAATCATTTGAGCTGTACCAATGCCTGCCCCTCCCACAGCCACAATATTAGGATTCTCTAGACCCTCGAACTCCATAGTCTGAGGGTCAACGATGACAAAGTACTGGCATCTTCCAAAACGAGGCTCTACCTCAGCATCCAGACTAGGGCTGACTGCCGAAATCGCGATTTTCATGATATACCCCCTTCTTAATCTGTTTTCAGTTCCTTTATTCTAGCATCAATTTGCTCCAATTGCCCCTTTATCTCCTCAGCCTGGTTGCTCAAGAAGTCTAGCTCCTGTTCCCTGGTCATTTGCGGAGCGTAAGGGTCTGCTCCCGGGTAAGGCATCGCAGAAATCCCTGGCACTGTCCCCACCGGCGCTCCTTCATAACCATACGGTGCAGGCCCCCCATAAGGCATTCCTCCATAGGGGTAACCATAAGACATCCCTCTTCCAAAGCCGTATCCTCTTCCAAAACCAATTCCTCTTCCAAAACCGTATCCCCTTCCAAAACCAATTCCTCCCCCAAGGCCGTATC
>DAOVDO010000038.1 GCA_030669525.1 Dehalococcoidia bacterium
TTTACCCGTTTTCACATTGCGCAGCCTGACCCCAGTCACCACGCCATCCCCCATTATATCCTCGACTACGCTATCCCAGACGAACTTCAATTTGGGCTGTGCGAACGCTTGATGTTGGAGAATCTGCCCTGCCCTGAGCTCGTCTCGCCGATGTATTACATAGACGTTACTGGCATGCTGGCTTAACTCCAGGGCATCTGTGATGGCGGTATCACCCCCTCCCACCACTGCTACATCAAGGTCGCGAAAAAGGAAGCCATCACAGGTGGCACAATAGGAAATGCCATGTCCCAAGAGCTTCTCCTCACCAGCAACACCCAGCTTAATATACTGCGAGCCGGCGGCAATAATTATTGCCCCAGCCTCAAAATTACCCTCATTGGTGAGGACACCATAGGTGTGCCCTGATTTAAGACCCGTAACCTCGGCAGTGATGGTCTCCAATCCATACTTGATAGCCTGCTGGTGCATAAGTGATGCCAGCTCAAAGCCAGAGATACCATCAGGAAAGCCAGGATAATTGTCTACCCGCTGAGCATTCACTATCTGGCCTCCGAACACGCCACGTTCTACCAGCAGAGTCTTGAGACCGGCCCGAGATGTATATAGCCCAGCGGTAAGCCCACCCGGGCCACCGCCAATGATAATAACCTCGTATTTACTCATCGCCTACTCCTGTCTCAACCTTAATTATAGCGAATAGTTAATCAAAAATCGCTTACATGTACTCGTTCATATGATCAGTGACATATCGCCTCTCCTCTCGTCGTTGCGAGGCACGGAGTGCCGCGGCAATCTCGGTGGGGCTTCGGGGGGAGTGTTTCGTTTCCCCTCACATCCCATCCACCGAGATTGCTTCGTCGCTGGCGCTCCTCGCAAAGACAGAATGGGTTTTCCGGGATTGCTTTGCGGAGTTTACCCTGAGCCAGAGATTCTTCACTACACTCAGGGCTTCGGCTTACCAAAATGACACAAGGCGAAGGGCTCGCAATGACATTCCTCGCATTACAGGCTTCTCATTTTGCTGATAGTGGCATCATGTAAGCGTCACCCATCTATCTGAACCAGATCATTACATATATATCTTCGGGATTGATTTGCTCCCCCTTCAGAATGACAACAGAGGGCATCCTCTCATCTATTATTACCCCCCAGTTTCCTCAACGCCACATTGGCTGCTACCAGCACGGAATCCCAAACAGGTGCGAAGGGAGGAGAGTAGCTCAAATCCAGCCTCGATATTTCCTCAACAGTCATGCTTTTGTGTAGGGCAGTAGCAAAAATGTCTATGCGCTTAGCTACGCCCATTTTGCCTATCATCTGAGCACCCAGCAGCTTTCCTGTCGCTCTGTCCACAATCAATTTGATGGTGATATCTTCTGGCTCAGGATTAGGATAGGTGTGAGCATGAGAGGGATGAGCTACAGTGGAAGTGACAAAATCATAACCTCCAGCAGATGCCTCGGCGGAGCTTAAGCCAGTGCGGGCAACCGTCAGGTCGAATACCTTGGAAACGGCTGTCCCGATAACACCTTCAAAGACCTCATTCCCGCCAGAAGCATTATCACCAGCAACCCTTCCCTGCTTGTTGGCTGTAGTCCCCCGCGGTATATAGACATTCTTGCCGGTGATAAGGTGCCTCTGCCCCACGCAATCTCCAGCAGCAAAGATGTCAGGATTAGAGGTCTGCATCTTATTATCGACAACAATAGTCCCATTGGCAGCAATCCTGAGCCCCACCTGACTGGCCAGTTTCGAATTGGGTTTAGCCCCTGTGGCTAAAAGAACAAGGTCAGCCTGATAAGTCCCCTGTGCCAGAACTACAGCTCTTACCTTGCCTTCTGCATCACCTTCAAACTCTTGAATAGCAGCATCCTTAACCAGTTCAACATTTTTGGCCTTAAGCTCATCCTCAATTAATTTAACCATATCATCGTCAAACATCTTTAAAATGCTGCCTGGTCTCTTTATCACCGTTACTTCAAGGCCTCTGGTTCTAAAGGCTTCTGCCATCTCCAGGCCAATAAGCCCGGCGCCGATTATGGCTGCCTTCTTAGGAGTTGCTTCATCTATAAAATTCTTGAGGGCTACTCCATCCTCAGCCGTTCTAATGACGAAGATTTTTTTGAGGTCAACACCAGGCAGGTTTGGATAGTAAGGGGAAGCTCCGGTGCATATTGCCAGCTTGTCATAGCCCAGCTTTACCTCCTTATCCTGCTCAAGGTTTCGGGCAAGGACGAGCTTTGCACCAGGGTCTATGCTGGTGACCTCGTGCCTTGTTAAGACGTCAATTCCCCTCTTTTCTTTAAAAAAGGCAGCATCATAGACTACCAGCCCCTGAACATCCTTGACCAGGTCAGAGATAAAGTAGGGGAGACCGCAGGAACCATAAGAGACAAAGCTCCCTCTTTCCAGAACAGCCACCTCCATATCAGGCCTGTTTCTCTTGGCCCGGCTGGCAGCGCTCATCCCTGCTGCCACTCCTCCTATTACTACAAATCTCTCTTTGCTCATTTGCGGTGCCTCCTCAATATCATATGCCTTCAAACCAGCCATACACGTATCTTTTCAAGTAGTCATCATCAGGATAGGCTCTCCTCACATCCTCTTCAGTGAAAGAATATTTATACTGAGTAACATAATCCCTGAGCAACTTATATGCCTGGTTCAGTCTCTTCATCACCTCTTCAGCTTCAGCATCCTGGCTGCGGCTCTTATCTGGATGATACAAGAAAGCCTTTTTCCGATAAGCTTGCTTTATCTCCTTGAGGCTGGCAAACTCTGCCAGGCCCAACAGTCGGCGGGCCTTATCTATCTCCTCGAAGTTAGCCATGACCGATACCCCCTTGTCTTTCTGCCCCCGATAGTTTAGATAAGCGGCTCGACCTCGGGTCAAATCATAAGCCATCGAGCCGCCGTACACCGGATAGAAGGCTAACTGAGCACACCGGTGTCCATGCTTATCTGCCTCCTTGTAGCTCAACCAGCAATTGAGATAACCTTTGATTTGCTTTTTCCACTTCTTGGGCTGCCTGTATTATACTATTATAGATTGGATTGCCCTCCGGATTCTTAACTTTCTCCACCCATTTTCTGAATTTTTTACTATCCTGCTCATTATGCTCAATCCAGGAGGTTAAAAGCACTTTAAGCCTTCCCCTTTCATCAGTTGGGAAATTTTTCAGGATATCCTCAACCATTGACCTGATGGCACTCTCCGGAACCGCACCGAGGATTTCGTCAACTTTCTGCCCATCACAGAAGTACATCTGCATGGGGATGCTCATAATCTGGTACTTCGCTGCCGTTTGCTGGTTCTCATCTACATTTACTTTGCAGAACTTGAATCTGCCATCATATTCCCCTGAGAGTTTGTCATATATAGGTGAAACCATACGACATGGGCCACACCAAGGCGCCCAGAAATCAACCTCGGTGGGAATATCTGATTTTAGAATCTCCTCCTCAAAAGTTCGATCTGTAACTTCTACTACCTTACTCAAATGTTACCTCCTTATTTAGTGTTTTATGTTAATCGGGCTAGGCTCGGTTTTTCAGGCTACCCTTAATTTACGGCATTTCCTCACGGTAGCTCCTTTCACATTACCCAGTGGTTTGTTTTATCGCCGCCAGCGGTTCTGGCGGGTACTCTTTACCCAGGATAGCCAGCAGGGCAGATATCATCTTCGGGTTTGTGACAAAATAGCAACGCCTCTTTCCCTGCCGCCGAAAGTCCACGATGCCGCAGTGGCGCAGCAGCGCCAGATGCTGGGATATATTAGACTGCCTAACCTCAGCTAGCAGTTGCTCAACCTCGGTAACGCACTTCATCCCCTGGCACAGGTCTTCCAGAATCATGAGTCGTACTGGGTGAGCTATGACCCTCAGCATCTCGGACTTAGCTGCATAATCCACTGCCATCTCTAAATAACTCCCGACTACAGGGCTAAATATTCTAAGTGTTGAATACTTGAATGTATTATAACAACCAAAGTCTGGAGTGTCAAGTGGCTCCGGCTGAGGCTTTAGCCTCGCACTACACGTTTGCTCGGCTTGGATGGCCTTCCTATGACCAAATTATTTTCCTCGGAATTGAGGCTGCCGCTTTTCGAGAAATGCCTGAATACCTTCTTTGAAATCGCTGCTCAGTTGCTGGTTTACTGATGCCTGGTAGCTATATTCGTAGCCTTCTAGCCCTCTATTAACTGCCTCCTTTATAGTCCTTATTGATATCGGTGGCATCTCTTTGATTTTGTTCGCCAGTTCCATGGCAGCATCCATGAGCTTCTCATGCGGCACGACCCTGGTTACCAGTCCCCACTGGTAGGCTTCCTCAGCGGTGAGATATTTACAGGTCATCAGGGCTTCTTTGGCTCGGAACCGGCCAACTTCAGAGGCGAGACGAATGATTCCGTAGGGACAAGCCATCCCGAGACTAGTTGCTGGCCAGGCAATCCTAGCCTTATCTGAAAATACCATGAGGTCGAACTGCAATAGCCATTGCGCACCCTCACCAGCAGCAACACCATTAACAGCGCCAATAATCGGCTTCTCAAAGCTCAAAATCCGCTGCGGCTCTCTTTTTAGGTTGAGCATGTTTCTTCTTATTTTGGTAGCATCAATTTCAAATGTTGAGATATCAGCGCCGGCACAAAAAGCACGACCAGTCCCGGTGACAATCACTACTCTGATTTCATCATCTAATTCTAGTTCATCCAGGGCATTGAGGAATTCCATCCTCATCTCGATGTTGAGTGCATTCAGTTTTTCAGGGCGGTTAAAGGTGATGATGGCTACTCCATCCCTCTTTTCTATTAATATCGTCTTATATTGCATCAAAGTACCTCCCTTGACCTAAGTCCGTACCCATGCTGCCTTCGAAACCTGGGACAGCTCCAATTTTATAGCATTTCTTCACAATCTTCCAGCCCGGCAAGCTAAAGCAATCCCATCCATAAGCATGGGCCCGAAGGATTACCCGGGGATGCCTAGTGAGTCCTTGGCAGAAATAGTGTAAATTGCAAAACCACCTGTACTTGACATAATATTAAAGGCAGTATACTAGGAGATTAGTCTGGGTGTGTAATAGGAAATTAGTCCTGTTTTATCCATTTTTATCGCCTTAAGTCTTGACAACGCACCTTTATTGTATCATTATATTAAATTGTTCCTTTCTGATTTATATTAGACAACTTTTTAAGTCATTGATAGACAAAGATTGGGGGATGAGATTTGAGCGAGTTGCTTACTACAAAGGAAGTTGCCGGATATCTTAGGTTGAGGCCAGAAACTGTGCTCCGCAAAGTAGGGAAAGGCAAAATGCCGGCAATTAAGATAGGTGGGCACTTCAGATTCGATAAAGAGCAAATCGACGAATGGCTCCGTCACCAATCAACCTCGAAAAAGCGTATCCTGGTTATCGACGATGAGGAATCAATCAGGCATTTGTTCAAGGAGACGCTGGAAGCCAGCAGCTACCATGTAATAACCGCTGACGCTGGTGCCAAGGCAGTGGAACTGGTAAAAGGTTGGAATTTTGACCTGATTTTCATCGACCTCAAAATGCCAGGGATAGATGGGGCAGAAACATTTCGGCGGATAAGAGAGATTAACGACTCCGTGCCCGTAGTCATTATTACCAGCTATCCTGCAAGCGACCTGATGGAAAAGGCACTGGAGCAAGGGCCTTTTGGGGTTATGAAAAAACCACTCAGTGCTATGGATATACGGAGGTCTGCCGACAGCTACCTGCGAGGTGTTAAAGCCAAGGACAAGCTAGCAGAAGGCTTTCAGCGGCTTGGATATATATCAAGCTGACGGTGAAAACCAGCCTGAGGGAACTGAATGATGACGAAATCAATTGCAAAAAAGAAGGAGGGGGTAGGAAACGAGGTGCGGCTACCCCTTAAAGAGGAAATACTAAGGCAATACCAGGAAAACTTAAGAGACTTTACGGAAAACATACCGATTGGTGTTTATCTCAGTGATTTAAAAGGGACTTTTCTTTATGGTAACAAGAGTGCTGAGGAAATCACCGGATACAGCCGGGAAGAGCTCATCGGCAAAAGCTTCCTCAAGCTCAATCTGTTTCCGCAGGAATATTTGGTTAAAGCTGCCAAGTTACTGGCGCTCAACGCGATGGGAAAGCCTGCCGGACCGGACGAGTTCGAACTGATAAGGAAAGATGGTAGTCACGTGTGGGTTGAGATAACCGCTATCCCGAGAAAACAAGAGCAGGGGATGATGGTTGCCTGCTGTGTTGTTGACATTACCGAGCGAAAGCTAGCAGAAGAGGCACTAAGACAGTCGGAGGAGAAATACCGGACTATCCTGGAGGACATTGAAGATGGCTATTTTGAGGTAGACCTTGGCGGTAATTTCACTTTTTTTAACGACTCCATATGCCGCAGCCTGGGATATACCAGAGATGAAATGATGGGGATGAATTTCCGGGTTTTCACACCTGAAGAGGATGTTAAGGCTGTGTACAAGGCCTTCAATCAAGTTTACCGGACAGGCAAGCCGATTCAAAGCTTCTCTTGGAGAAGTGATCAAAAGGATGGGACTAAAGGATTTGCTGAAACCTCGGTTTCTCTTCTACGAAATCAAGCAGGGGAGATTATTGGCTTTCGAGGAATTAGCCGCGATGTCACCAGGCGAAAACAGACCGAGGAGGCCCTAAGACAGTCGGAGGAGAAATATCGGACTATCCTCGACGATATGGGAGAGGGCTACTTTGAGGTAGACCTGGCTGGCAATTACACCTTCTCTAATGATTCACTGTGTCGCATGTTTGGATATTCCGGGGAAGAGTTGAAAGGGATGAACTATAAAGCTATCGTACCTGAAGAGGATGCTAAGCATGTGTATAAGGTCTACAATGAGATGTACCAGACGGGCAATCCGCTGGAGCAATTTTATGCTGAAGTGACAAGAAAGGATGGCAGTGGACGGTTTTCCGAAGTTTCAGCCTCGCCTCTGCGAAACCAGAAGGGAGATATTATCGGCTTTAGGGGAATCCATCGTGATATTACCGAACGCAAAGAGGCAGAGCAGCAACTACTTACAGCCAGCAAGCTGGCTTCTGTCGGCGAATTGGCTGCCGGTATAGCTCACGAGCTGAACAACCCGCTTACCGGGATTATCGGTTATGCCCAGCTTCTGTCAGACAGGCAGAATGTCTCCCAGGATATCAAAAAAGACTTAGATAGGATTTACTATGAAAGCCAGAGGGCTGCCAGAATAGTGCAAAACCTTCTCGGCTTTGCCCGCCGGCATGAACCTCAAAAGACCTATTTCGATGTGAACGAGCTCATAGAAAAAACCCTGGAACTGCGGGACTATCAGCTAAGGACAAGCAATATCGGGGTTTGTACCAACCTGGCACCGAACCTGCCACAGATGCTGGCTGATTACCATCAAATGCAACAGGTTATATTGAACATCCTTATTAATGCCGAACACGCTATAGCTCAGACAAAGCATCGAGGCAAAATTACTATAACCACCAGCATGGTCGAAGACTGCATCAAAATCTCCATCGCTGATGATGGTCTCGGAATCTCTAAGAACAGCATCAACAGAGTCTTTGACCCCTTCTTTACTACCAAGGAGGTGGGCAGCGGCACTGGCCTGGGCCTCAGTGTCTGCCATGGCATTATAACCCAGCACGGCGGCAAGATATATGTCCAAAGCCAGCAGGGCAGGGGGGCTACCGTTAACATCGAGCTGCCACTGGCAGCCGAAGGCCAAGCAATAGTTGAGGAAAAAGTTGTTGTGGCGGAGAACCGACCGCATAGACTGAAAGCAACCGGACATATCCTGATTATCG
>DAOVDO010000118.1 GCA_030669525.1 Dehalococcoidia bacterium
AAGGGAATGGGGGCACGTCTTCAGCGGGCACTTATCTCTTTTATGTTGGATTTGCATGTGACCGAGCATGGCTATAGTGAAATTTATCCTCCTTTTATGGTCAGGCGGGAATGTATGGTGGGCTCAGGGAACCTACCCAAATTCAGCGACAATCTGTACCATGATAGCGAGGATGATTTCTGGTTCATACCCACAGCAGAGGTTCCGTTAACCAACTTGCATCGTGATGAGATACTGGGTGCAGATGTTTTACCTCTCAATTATGTTGCCTATACTGCCTGCTTCCGTCGGGAGAAGCTGGCTGCTGGTAAAGATACGCGAGGTATCAAGAGGGGGCATCAGTTTGATAAGGTAGAGCTTTATAAGCTTACTGAGCCAGAGAAATCTGATGAGGAACTGGAGAAGCTGGTAGCTGATGCAGGGGATGTATGTCGCAGATTAGGCATACCTTATCGTGTGATACAGCTATGTACTGGCGACCTTGGGTTTGTCGCCTGCAAGACGTATGATATCGAAATGTGGGCGCCAGGCTCTGGTGAGTGGCTTGAAGTGAGTTCTTGCAGCAACTGTAGCGACTTTCAAGCCAGGCGAGCTGGAATTCGATATCGCTCCCAGCCTGGTGCCAGGCCATGTTTTGTTCACACGCTCAATGGTTCCGGTCTGGCTTTGCCACGAGTTCTAATCGCTGTGCTTGAGAATTACCAGCAGCCTGATGGCACTGTGTTGGTACCAGAGGTATTACAATCCCGCATGGTGATATAATCTTATGTTGCCAATCTAGTTATACTCCACTTTACTCGCTAAGCGCCACAATATGGTTGATAGGTAGCATGAAAACTTTGATTAACCAGAATCTTGGGAGTAAAATTAAAGCTTGGATGAAGGAGGTAGTGTTATGATAGAAATGAAGATCGATAGCATTCGGGTGAGCCTGATGAATTATCAGCGTGTGGTGATTTTAAAAGAAAAAGCAGCTAATCGGTATTTGCCCATCTGGATTGGTCCTGCTGAAGCAGATGCCATTGCGGTGAAACTACAGAATATCGAGCTGGCGCGCCCGCTGACGCATGATTTATTACAATCTGTGATTGGCACCTTGGGGGCTTCGGTCAATTTTATTGTGGTTAGTGAGCTTCAGAATGATACCTTCTTTGCCAAGCTTTCTCTTAATGTTGACGGTGAGCAGGTGGAGGTTGATTCCCGGCCCAGTGATGCATTAGCCCTGGCAGTAAGGGCTGGGGCACCAATATATGCTGATGAAACGGTATTGGATAAGGCCGGCATTATACTTGAAGAGGGAACGGGTGAGCCTATTTCGGAAGGCAAGGTCGATGAGCAGGAGATGAAGGGTTTATCCGCCTATAAGGACTTCATAGATACACTTGACCTGGAGGACTTTAAGAAGCGCCAGTCTTAAAGATGTGTGGGGACGAGGCTTTAGCAGGGGAAATGGTCAGTACTCATGCTGGCACTTGCCAGGTGGGGTTTTCCTTTTGGTTAAATTCAGATTTTTCACTGTTTGTGCCCATGGTGAAGTGGGGGATGTCGTTTTGAAGTTCGTACAACAGGAGGTGGGACCATGCCTGAGGTAAGCTTCTATAGTACCCCGGTGGGGGAAATCATGAATGAGAATCCGCCATTGATTGAGAGGGATGCGTCCATATATGCTGTTGCGAAGAGGGTGTGTATGAAAAGGCGGCATGTCTGGGTAGTTGAAGGAAAAGACAGCAGGAAACTGGTAGGTGTTATTACCGAAAAAGACCTTCTGGATGTTGTTAGTCCGTTACCTCACAGGTCTTATACCACCGGCATGATAAGTCCCAAATCTTTACATCACGCCGAACTGGAAAAAGCCGAGGATATAATGGCTAAGCCCGTAATAAAATGTCATCCAAAGACAATGATGGAGGAAGCACTTCGCCTTATGACAAGGCATGGAGTGAGGAGACTGGCGGTAGCAGAAAATGATGAAATACTGGGGGAACTGTCACTGACCAACGTGATACATGCTTACTTTTCCATATAGAAGGGTTTACCAAGGATTTTCGCTGAAATGGTGGGGTGGAACTTCGCAGGGGTAATTGGCCAGATTATAACAGGACAGGGATACAAGTTCTTTCTGCGCCTATAATTTTACAGGCTCAGCATAGTAGAAGAGGTATATGGAAGGAATGAACTTAATATTAGCACTGGGGCTAATAGTGGTACTGGGTTTTTTCGGCGGATTGGCGCTGGAAAAACTCAAGTTTCCCAGGATTACCGGCTATATAATTATAGGCGTGTTACTGAGCCCTTCTCTTCTGAACGTGATATCCATGGAAACAATAGGAGAGATGGGCGTAATTAACGATATTGCCCTGGGGCTTATAGCATATCTAATTGGTGGCAGTCTTTACTGGGAATCCGTGCGTAAAGTCGGCAAGAGCATCGCTGCAATACTTCCGTTTCAATCCCTGGGTGCATGGTTCCTGGTCACGCTGGTTCTGGCTCTACTGGGCCGTTTTATTATTCCAGGTGGAACCTTCTGGCAGACTTATTTTCCTATAGCCTTTATCATAGGTGCGGTGTCGTGTGCCACCGCTCCGGCGGCAACGATGGCGATAATAAGTGAATACAAGGCAAAAGGTCCCTTGACCACGACTTTGTTGGCGGTGGTTGCGCTGGACGATGCGATTGCGGTTGTAGCTTTTGCTGTTGCCCTGGGCGTATGCCAGCCTCTGGTGAATGGTCTGGACGCCTCAGCTTACCAAATACTGGCTGTCCCCCTTTTGCAAATATTGGAATCCGTGGCCGTAGGCGCTGTTTTTGCTGTCGCTTTGATGTATATGGCCAGACTGGTGAAAACTCGCTGTTTGCTGTTAGTTGTGGTTTTCGGGATGATAATGCTGTGTGCTGGCGTTACCAGTTACCTTGGCGTTTCAGCAATTCTGGCTAATATGGTTGTTGGCTTTATCGTGGTAAATAAAACACGAAGAAAGGATATGTTTGTTGTGGTCGAGGGAATCGAGGATATAATCTATGCCATGTTCTTCGTATTGGCGGGATTGCATTTCGACCTAAGCGTAATGAAGGTCGCAGGTATATTAGCTTTGCTAATCGTTCTGGCCAGATGTGTGGGTAAATATGCAGGAGTAAGGGCAGGTGCCAGGATTTCTCACGCGCCGGATGTGATAAAAAAGTACCTGGGGTTTGCCCTATTACCAAAAGCAGGGGTTACTATAGGCTTGATTCTTCTAGCATCGCTTGAATTTCCTACCTTTGGCACACTGATGTTAAATGCGGTGTTGGCATCAACCATCATAAATGAGCTTATTGCGCCACCTCTGACGAAATATGCCATTTTTAAGGCAGGGGAGGCGAGAATTGATTCCTATGATAAAGGCAACTGAACCAATATGGTTTTAATTGCTAGACCTGGTGGAACTTTTTAAAATCCACACGGGAGATTATAGAAGGATTGACAAGCCTTGTTTTATTGACAGCCTTGATTACACTATTTCTAATCTGGCTCTAGTATCATCCTTGGCTGCTTTTACTCGCAGGAGAGTGCGCATCGCTTCGGCTACCCGACCCTGTCTACCAATAACCCTACCTTTGTCATCGGGGGCAACCTCCAGCTTGAGTAGTACTCCTTCGTTATTAGTCTCTTCGGTGATGCTTACTTTATCAGGCTCGGCAACAATTGATTTAACGATGTATTCTATTAGTTCCTTCATTCTTATCTCCTTAGCAACTAATTTTGGTTTGAGGTTTGTTGTTGCTTGAACTTGTCTATGATGCCTGCTTTGCGCAGTAAACTGTGAACTGTTTGTGTGGGTTGGGCTCCGCGGCTGAGCCATTCTAATACTTTTTCTTCATTGATGTTCACGCTGGCAGGCTCAGTCAGGGGATTATAGTGCCCCACAATCTCGATGAAAGCACCATCACGGGGTGAACGGCTATCGGCAACTACCACCCGGTAAATTGGTTTGTGTTTCCTCCCTACCCTTCGTAATCTAATTTTGACCATTCAGCGTGGTATTATCCTATAAGTGACACAGGTTTGTCAAGGTGAAGTCTCCTGGCATATCTATGGTGAGCGCCATGCTGATTATGTCATTCCTTGTAGGTATTATTCCTGGGGTGAATAATAGTAGTATGTTCCAGGCTTGGGTGTGAGTCAGATATAACAGCTTA
>DAOVDO010000147.1 GCA_030669525.1 Dehalococcoidia bacterium
GGCGCAGCAGGGGCACATGCCGTAGCTAATACTAAGATTATACATATGCTGATAAGAGGTAAAAGGTATCTTCCTATGCTTTTTATAAGTACTTGCCTGTTAAGGTTACTAAAATGAAAGATGTTCATATACACCCCCTGACTTATTGCAAGTTAGCTTTATTAAAAACAAGCTAACTTGTATTAATATTATAAGCAACCAGCACCGACAAGTCAAATCCTTGGCAGTGGTCTTGAGAAACCTTCTAATGCTGGAGTAATGCCAAATACTGCAATGGCTGGAGTTAATATACCTTCGTATCTCGGCGGAGGATAGGCCCTGGCTCTCTGAAAGGATTTGACTCTGGTGGAAAGTCTCATCCCTGCCATGTTCTCACTTGAGAAATTACAATGTTATAATGCTGCCTATGGGAAGGAGGTTGGCACCATGCTAGATATTTCCAGACTCTTTGAACTTGAAATTAAGCCAGCCCTGGGATGCACTGAACCAGTTGCTGTTGGCTACTCAACGTCTTTAGCCTATAACTCTATACTGGGGAAAGTGCCGTATTGGTTAAAGGGTAAGATACCAGTTAAATACGTTACCGACATCAACAAGGAAGATATAGAAATTGAGGGGATAGAAGTATCACTTGACCGAGGAACATTTAAGAATGCACTGGCTGTAGGGATTCCCAGGGCCAGGGGACAAAAGGGCATTGCTATCGCTGCTGCCATGGGAGTTTTTTGCTTTCCTGAAGCAAAGGGCAGGGAAATGGCATTGTTTGAGACCTTTCAGGCAGAGGATTCAGAAGAAATAAAGGCATTGGCAGAAAAGGTAGACATCAAATTAATTGAGGAATGGGAGAAACGAGAGGGTATCGAAATAATAGCCTCGGTTATGGTAAAACACAAGCGTCTACCGAAAAGAGTGATGACGGGCACAGCGAAGATTGACAAGGTTCATAGCAATGTAACGTTAATTGATGCCAGTGATTCGCTGGGCCAGGTAACCGGGATTCCTCTGGAGGGGAAACAAGAGGAGCGCAGGGAAAACCTCGATATGGAAAACACGTTGAAAGTGATGAGCATCGCCGAGATTGTTGCTGAGGTTGAAGAACTTCCTGAGGATGCCGTGGTAACAATAATAGAGCTAATGAAGATGAATATTGCTATTTCAGAGGCAGGATTAGATAGGGCTAGCGGACTGGGGGTCGGCACTATGCTAAGGGATTTGGTGAGTGAGAATTATCTGGGTGACGACCTCGTCACTTCAGCTCAGGTCATGGTCGCCTCGGCAGCGGATGCTCGAATGGGTGGTTTTGATCAACCTGTGATGAGTTGCGCAGGCTCGGGGAATCAGGGAATCATGGCTAGCCTGCCGATCATAGCCGTTGCTCAAAAGAGCGGCTATGATGTGGGGAAATTACTGCTTAAGAGACAAAGTGGGAAGTTGTCACGGGGTGATGAAAAAAAACTGAGCAGGCTGGTCAAGGCGCTTGCCTTATCTAACTTAATAACTTGCTATGTGACCTATCATACAAGATACTTATCAGCCCTGTGCGGTTGTGCTGTAAAGGCGGGACTCGGTGCCACTGCCGGCATAGCTTACCTATTAACCGGGTCAGTGGACAGTGTTGGAATGGCAATACAGAACATGGCTGGGACTATCACGGGGCTTATCTGTGATGGAGGTAAAGAAGGTTGCTCCCTGAAATTGATGGCTTCTGCTTCTATGGCAGTACAAAGCGCTTTACTGGCCACGAAGGGCATTCGGGTCCCATCAGATAATGGGATTGTTGCTGAAAAAGTAGAGGACACCATACATAATATCGGGAGGGTCTGCCAGGCTATGGTTATGACTGATGTAGAGATCGTGAGAATTATGGCTGACAAGGCAACCTGAGTTACCGTGATAGCCTCTCTCCAGGGTTAGAGGATTACTTATCTTTCTCCAGGTCGATGATTTCGTAGTTCAGGCTTTCCTCTTCCAGTCTTTGTGCCAGTGTCAAGACTCCCTCCTCAGTGCAAATAACCAGGGAAGATAAGCCAGAGAAAGCTGCTTCTATTATTGCCTCTCTAACGCCGTAGATATAATCAGGATTGATACCTGTGCGCTTCAGTGCTATTAGTGCCTCAATACCAATTGCTCCAATCAGCACGTTCTTGCCTAGCTTCTCTTTCAATTGAGCAAGGTCGGTATTCCCTGAGCCTCCATTTTGCACGTTGGGCATTTTACCTATAGTTATCTTGCCCGTCTTAAGCTTTATCACTCCCTCTATATTAGATATACCAACATCCTCACCTTTTTTAGCATCGGATACAGCTATTCCTCTGGCTCCCTCGTTGCGAGTGACACCTGAGGCAAACAGCAAGCCTCCCTTCATATAAAGTGATACTGGCTGACCAGCAGATAAATCGCCGTCAGCTATGGCAGCGGAAATTGATATATCATTGACCACTTTGCTCACAAATGAAGAATAGCTTTGCAATTGCCTTGCCATCCTGAGAATCCAATCTATACCTTCTCGAGTCACCTGGTATCTGGAACGACCTTGTGAGCTTAGCCAACCATCCTTTGTAAGCTCTTTGACGTATTCAGAGACTGCCTGTGAGGTTACATTTAGCTTGGTGGCAATATCCTTTTGCTGTATATTTGGTTGATTTGCCGCTATTTCCAGTAGTATCTGGAATTTGGTAGCCAGATTCTTACTCTGCAGTATTTGTGCCATATCAGCAACATTATACCACTTGCCAGCTGTGACTATCTTGGTAGCCTGGCAATCTCAGCTTTAAAGATTTGGCAACTTACTAAGGAGTGGGTGAGTAGGGCAAACTTCTTTCAGCACACACACATTACAGCGAGGCTGACGAGCATGGCATACACATCTGCCATGTTCTATCATGTGAAGATGAAATTGATATACTTTCGAAGGTGGTATTTGTTCCTGTAGCAGGATATGCGCTTTGTTTATAGAAACAGTGGACTCGATCAAACCTAGTCGCCTGGCTACTCTAAAAACGTGGGTATCCAC
>DAOVDO010000137.1 GCA_030669525.1 Dehalococcoidia bacterium
GAGAAACACAAGCAAGCATCTGTGTGGTTGCCAGATTACGGGTATCAGGATGTACCATCATAGCTATATCTATGTCATCAAAACAGCCTGCTTTTACCATATCTATCTTGCCACCAAAACCTTCCTCCCCCGGCGTACCCAGAACAATGATGCTGCCTCCCAGATTATCAATTGCAGGTTTGCTGGCTATACCCGCACCAGCCGCTGACGCTGCTATGATGTTATGCCCACAGCCATGCCCTATTCCAGGTAAGGCATCATACTCAGCAAGCAATGCAATCCTTGGCCTGCCTTCTCCATACGTAGCCTGGAAAGCTGTAGGTAAGCCTGCAATACATTTCTCAACTTGAAACCCATTGGCTTCGAGATAATCGATGAGCCAGGATGATGCTTTCTCTTCCTGGAAACCCAACTCAGGGTTATCATGAATCCTGAGGCTTAACTGAATAAGCTCCTGGCATTGTGCTTCTACCGTATCTATTGCCTTTGTTTTTAATCCCTTAATATCCAAGAGCTTGAACCTCCCCGAAATAACTATTATACTTTGCATTCGGCCTGGATTTCTAGTTATCACACCGGGTCAACCATGATAGTTGCAAAACTCGCCAACGAATCAAGTGGATTCATCATCTGATAGACATAGTATGTTTGACCCAGGAGAAATAATATGTCAATATGTTTTGCTAAATTTGCCCTAAAACCATTAATTAAAGCTGACTACACCGGAATCAAGGAGGTAATTTAATATGGCTCTACCTAAACAGAGATATGCCAAAGCTCGCCAGGGTAAAAGGCGCAGCCATCTCAAGCTTACCCCACCTGCTTTGGATACCTGCCCCAAATGCCATGGCACCAAGCTGGCTCACCATGTTTGCCCTACCTGCGGTAGCTACAATGACAGGCAAGCTATTGAGGTTAAAGCACCCAAGAAAAAAGGATAACTGAGGATACATGACTCCGCTATCTGAAGTAGCTTATGTTTTCCCCGGGCAGGGGTCCCAGAGGGTTGGCATGGGATTAGACCTTTACGACAGGTATCCATCAGCAAGGGAAGCTTTTGCCGAAGCCGATACCACCCTGGGTTTCCCTATATCCCGACTATGCTTTGAAGGACCAGAGGATGAGCTGAAGAGAACAGATAATGTCCAGCCCGCGATACTATTGACCAGTATTGCCTGCCTGAGGGCAGCTCAGGAAGCTACCAGCGAGTTTTTGCCCCCCCCAACCCTCGTTGCCGGACACAGCCTGGGTGAATATACAGCCCTGGTGGCTGCCAATGCACTCAGTTTGAGCGACGCTGTAAATATAGTTCGCCAAAGAGGTAGATTGATGCACAGAGCCGGGCAGAAAAATCCAGGAGGTATGCTGGCCATTATAGGGCTTGGCACAGATGTAATTGAGGATATTTGTCTCCACAGTCAATGCAACATCTCCAACATCAATTGCCCAGGGCAGATTGTAATCAGTGGCGCTGTCGATTCTTTAGCTGAAGCCAGTGAGTTAGCCAGAACGAAGGGTGCTCGCCGTATCATTCCTTTAAAGGTAAGCGCGGCTTTTCATTCCACATTGATGGAACCAATTATGGATGAGTTTGGTGAAGTTATACTGAACTCCACATTTCACCCCCCAGCTATTCCCATAATATCCAATACAACTGCACAACCACTGACCGATGTTGATTCAATAAAGGAGGAGCTCGTAAGGCAGCTTCGGCAATGTATACAGTGGCAGTCTTCTGTAGAATATATGATACGCAATGGAGTTACTTCCTTCTATGAGATTGGTCCTGGAACTGTGCTCAGCGGCTTGATTAAGCGAATCAATTCAGAAGTACAGATCTCCAATATCTCGGGGGTCGAGGATATCACCCGGTTGGAAAATCCAAACTCATCCAGCTAACTATGGGCTTCAGGCGAAAGGCGAGGGTCATTGCTCTTCAGACGCTTTATGAACTTGACTGCACTGAACATAAAGCAGAAGAGGTTCTGGCTCAGGTAACAATCGGGAAAACATTGCCACAGGAAGTGCTCAGCTTTAGTGAGCAGCTTACACTGGGAGTGCTACAAAATAAAATCAAACTTGATGACCTCATTAAACGCTTCGCACCTGCCTTTCCTGTAGAGCAAATGTCTGTTGTAGATAGGAATATCCTGCGCCTTGCTATTTTCGAGATTTTGTTTGATAATAAAACTCCACTTAAGGTAGCTATAAATGAGGCCGTGGACCTGGCCAAGATTTTTGGCAGCGATTCATCGCCACATCTGGTTAATGGAGTATTGGGCTCCATAGTAGCCAAATACAGTATGAGAGAATCACAAACTGAGAAATCTTAATTCAAGGAGGCAAAATGGCAACTGTTTTTGAACGGCTGAAGAAAGTAGTCGTGGAACAATTAGGCATTGAAGAGAAACAGGTAATCCCCGAGGCATCCTTTGTTGATGATCTTAATGCCGACTCTCTGGACCTGGTTGAACTTATTACAGCTATAGAGGAGGAATTCAGCACCCCCGGGATAAGACTGGAAATAGCTGACGAAGATGCTGAGAAGATAGAGACAGTTCAAGACGCTGTTAATTATCTTATAGACCGTGGGCTAAAAGACGAATAATACCCCGTGGCAGTCTTCTCAAACTGATTTAATATTGCCAGAGTTATTACAGGTTACTCTGTGGTAGCTTCACTAATAGTTGTCTCATCCCCACAATAGAACCATAGCACTGTAAGCAAATATTAATGGGTACACGCCATCATAGTGGTAAATAAAGGGGGCCAGATAATCCTCAGCCCGGACTACCTGGCCCTGCTCCGATTCCCGTTATCAAGAAAAGTTATTTTTCCCTTGAAACAACGGCTATTGCATCTATTTCCACCGAGTACCCCGGCCTATCCAGCGACTTGACCACAAAACAGCTGCTAGCTGGCGGTTGCTCTACCAGCAAGGGAGCGTTCTTCCGATAATACTCCATCTCCGTCTTTCGCATACTGGAGTAATTCTCTGGCCTGGTAAGGAGTACATGCGTTTTAATTATGTTATTCATAGAACTCCCCGTTGCTTCCAGAGCCATTTTGACATGGTCAAGTGCTCCAACCATCTGCTCTTCAAAAACTTCCGATGATTTAAAAGCTTGTCGACCCGAAGTAATAATCAGGTTGCCCACCCTGGCAGTCTGAGCGAATAGAGCCATTCCGGGAGCCACACCGGGGCAAACCAGCTTTCTGCCACCCCAGTACTCCGGAAATAAAAACAGTTCACAGTCAGGCGCATCCTTAGAAATAACGGCAAACGCCTCTATCTCTATCTGGAATTCTGGCCTGGCTAGAGAAGTGGGCATGATGCAAGTGCTAACCGGCGGTTCCATTACCAGGAAAGGTGCATGATTCTGATAATATGCGTACTCTATCCTTCTCATTTCACAGTATTTATCCGGATTGGTAAGAAGCATATTGGTTTTGAAGATGTTA
>DAOVDO010000143.1 GCA_030669525.1 Dehalococcoidia bacterium
ATGGAGTGCCGACCAGAAGGGATAGTAGACCGGCCCCTGGATGATAAGTTCGTCACCGGGATGAGTAAACGCCCGGATAGCAGCGTGTATTGCAGGAATAACCCCCGGAGTGAACACAATCCACCCAGGATCGATTCTCCAACCATGTTTTTGCTGTATCCTGTCTACGATAGCCCCGGTAACTGACTTTCCTGGAAGCGTATATCCAAATATCTGATGCCCTGCCCTCTTAATAATGGCATCTGTGATTGGTTTAGCCGAAGGGAAATCCATATCCGCCACCCACATTGGCAATATATCATTATCTCCGAATAGAGAGCCCACTGTATCCCATTTCATGGAATCAGTATCTCTCCTGCTAACAACCCTATCAAAATCGTAGTTCATCGATTGTTTTCTCTCCCGTCCATTAAATAAGCGGCAGGTCTTCAGTATCAGCGGTTATGGCTTTGTATAGGTCGGGCCTGCGGTCCCGTAGCACCGAGGTGGTCTGCCGCAAATGCAGCAGCTTTTCCCTATCCAGTTCACAATGGATAACCCCTTCACGGTCTCCAGCGGAAACTATCACCTCTCCCCAGGGATCGACGACGCGTGACTCCCCAATGATAACAGCGTCCTTTTCCTGGCCGACGTGATTACATGCCGCCAGATATACCTGGTTTTCGATTGCCCGCTGAGCGGTTTTCAGGTCCCACTGGCGAAGCCACCCTTCCTCGTTCATGGCTTTGGCTCCGGTGTTCTCGGGCAAGCTGCTCGCGGCAGGCGATAAGTAGTTCACTGCTTCGCAGAAGGGGACAACAATCAACTCTGCGCCGTTAAGTGCCACGCACCGTGCTGCCTCGGGGAAATTGAGGTCATAGCAGATAACCACTCCCACCTTCCAGTCATTTACCTGAAAGACTGGATACTTGGAACCATAACGATAATATATTCTCTCCAGGCTGCGGTTTCCCGGCGGGTGAGATTTTCGGTATTTACCGACTATCTGACCCTGGGGACTTACAAGCATGGCAGTATCGTAATATATTGCAGGCATCTGTTCTTCATAGATGGTAGCAATGATATATACACCATGCTGGCGCGCCCTGTCCTTGATTCTGGTCATGGTATAGCCATCATCCTTCTCTGCCATCTGGACATATTTATAATCCCTGTACATGGCGAAGTAGAAATAGTTAAAGAACTCTGGCAGGACTATCAGGTCTGGATTTTCCTTTGCTGCCTGGTCGACGAACCTGCAGGCTTTCTCAACATTGGCGTCGCGATCATCGCTGGCATTCATCTGGATAAGGCTTAGCTTCATGGCAGACTTCCCCCTTAATCGCTCGATGGTTAATTCTAACAGGGGGAAAAGACACATTCAATATATCTGTTTACGTTAGCTAATACAAGATAGGGAAAAAGAAAACCTGCTTATTCAAACCTTACAACGGCTGATGTCAAGTTGGCTCAACCATGATCAACGAGGCCAGTTGTGTGCTCATCGCCTTGCTAGAACCATTGACCTCGATAGTCAGAGTCCCATCGAAAGAGGACCTCTCTAATGCCAATACCTTTACCCCAGGAGTTAAGCCAATATCGGTTAAATAACGTAGACATTGTGTATTACTCTCGCAATCAACTCCACTCATCTTGCCAATTCGACCTACCTCAAGCCTGGACAACAAAATCCCTCTCTCTTCAGGCAGGCTATAATCGCTATCAGGTATAGGGCTGCCATGAGGGCAATACTCAGGATTATTCAGAAACTGGGCCAATTTATCTGTCACAAGGTCGGAAGTAGAGTGTTCCAAGCTGCAAGCCTCCGCAAAAACATCTTCCCAGGCAATACCCAGATACTTATTGAGGAAGACCTCCCATAAGCGGTGCCTACGCGTTAACTTCAAAAAGCTTTTCTTTCCCTCGGCCGTCAGAGAGACTCCTGCATATGGGATATACTTAACCAGTTCCTTTTTTGATAAACGCTGCAGCATTTCGCTTACTGAGCCTAATGACAACCCCAGCGCTTCCGCCAGGGAGGAAGTCTTAACAGGGCTCTCTAACCGCTCAAGCTCGCCTATCCTTTCCAAATACTCCTCAGTTGTCTGCTCTGCCAAGAGACACCCCTCCTTATAATTACATGTCTACTAACTTCAACCTAGTTTAACCTTGATATTCGTATTAGTCAAGAAAGAGTATTGGGTATCCTGAATTTATTATCAGGATACCCCTTGACAAATTTACGAAGTAGTTGTTAAAATACTGCCATTGATAATAAGGCATCCCTAAGTTTTATGTTAGGGTTCCCAATATTCATATATGTAGCCTAAGGAGCCTAATAACATAGTGGCAAGAGAAACACCAAGGAAACAAAGTGTCAGGATGGATGCCTATCTTGCGGCTATAGCCATGTTGGGCCAACAGAATAAGGTAGTTAGGGTAACCCAGATCAGCAAGACTCTGGGGGTGAAAAACCCCAGTGTCACCTCTGCTCTGAAGAAGCTTTCAGAAGAGGGTTTAGTCGAGCATGAGAAGTATGGACAAGTGGAACTTACCGACAGGGGTGAAGAAATAGCTAGAAAGTCGATTCGCCAGCGTAAGGCAATAAGTCGTTTTTTTATCCAGGTACTTGGTGTTGACAGGGAAACGGCTGAAGAGGATGCCCGCAAAATCAGGTATGTCATCAGCCCTCTGAGCATGGAACTGCTAACTAAGTTCGAGGAAGTTGTATTAACTGCCCACAAGGAGAAGCTGAGTGACTGAAGGGCTTTATTTACTACTTTAAACATGGCGAGATGCCCGCAGGAAGATAGCAGAAAGAATTATTTTTTAACCAGAAAATTCGGCAAGCCTAACTTATCAGTGAATAATGGATAGTCAGAGACAAAGAATAAATGATATCCCAACTATATAAAGAGATTGCGATATGAGTTTTCATAGCTCTAGTCAGATTGGCATGAATCATTTAAACAGGTTGACTGACCTCTCAGCCTCGCTATACAACCTTATATTTAGCTTATTCTGGCTGGGGCGTGAAAATGCTTACAGGCAAAGGATTCTCGAGCTGATGAACATAACTGGTGACGAA
>DAOVDO010000113.1 GCA_030669525.1 Dehalococcoidia bacterium
GATTTAGCTACCGAATTATGCTCGGGTCATCTCGTTTTTGCCCTTGAGGGTGGATATAACCTTCAGGTGGCTGCTTCTTCAGTGAAAGCCACCTTCGATGTGCTCATGGGTAGCCAGGAGATAGTTGACCCTTTAGGGAAAACACAAAGGGGAAAATCAGGGGGATTCGAGGAGCATATCGCCAGAATAAAGAAGCTACATCACCTGACTGAATGCTAATGACCAAAATCCAAAGATTAAACTGCCAAATGACAGGGAAAGAACCAAAAATGAACCCCTTTGGCATTTTTGAATTGCAATTTTGATTTTTGACCTCTAAATTTTGACGATTTCGGGCATAACGTTTCTGGTTATGCGGTCTTTCCAACAGAGGGAATCCGGGAGAATAATTTCCTCCACTCTCCCTTCTCCCAGGTTACCAGCAGAGGGCCGGCAATGAACAGGGAGCTATAGGTGCCGGCAAGTAAGCCAATCAGCAATACCAGGATGAAGTTGTGGATCGTCGCTCCACCGAAGAGGAACAGAGCCAGTATTACACACAGGGTGGTCAGTGAGGTATTCAGAGAGCGCCCCAGGGTTTCCAGCAGACTGCGGTTTACAATCACTGCGAAGTCAGGGCTGATGATTTTAATCATGTTTTCCCTGATGCGGTCGAAAACAACAACGGTGTTATTAATGCTGTAACCCACAACTGCCAGCAGCCCGGTGATGAACATGGCATCAACCTCTACATTAGCCAGTCTGCCCATGATGGAGAAAACGCCCATCACTATCAGCGCATCGTGAACCAGAGCAATTATGGCGCAGGTGCTCCAGCGAAAAGGTTTGGGCATGCGGCGGAATGCCCAGGTGATATAAAGCAACATGGCTATGGCAGCTATTATCACATCGATTCAAGCATTACGCGCTGTTTCGGCAGCAATGATGGGGGACATCTCGAGGGGAACGGAGATCTTCACATCCCTGGAGAAAATCGCTTCCAACCTATCCCCTAATTCGTTCACCTCTTCCGTCGATATAAACTTCATGCGCACGAAGAAGTTGCGACCCTCCCTTTGAAATTGAATTATCGCTTCAGGATGTCCGAAGTCTGTTATTTCCTGGCGCAATTGGCTCTGAAGTTGAGTGGCCTCACTCTGCTCCACTTTGGGGGTGAAATCGATGGTCATAGATGTACCGCCGGAGAAGTCAATACCGGGCTGCAATTTAAAGGCGGCCAGTGAAATTATGGCTATAAGTATCGCTATGGCCGATACCAGGAAGAACCACCTTTTTTTACCCACAAAGTCAATCATGTTTTTACTCCGTAAGCTGTCAGGTTGGTAACCAATCGACTGCTGACAATAAGGCGAAGGAAAGTTCGGGTGATAACGATGGCGGTGAACATACTCAGGGCCACACCGATAAACAGTGTTATAGCGAAGCCACTGACCATGGAGGCGTGGAATGTGGCACTGGTACCAAGCCAGATGAGGACTGCACAGGCGATGAATGTGGTAATGTTGCTGTCACGAATAGCTGTCCAGGCGCGGTCGAATCCAGCTTCTGCCGCCGCACCTAAAGTGCGGCCGCCACGCAACTCCTCCTTCATCCTTTCAAAGATAAGGATATTTGCGTCCACTGCCATGCCCAGGGATAGGATGGCACCGGCTATGCCAGATAAAGTAAGGGTTAAGGGAAAGGCACTGAAGATAGCCAACAGGAAAGCACCATAAATCCCGAGGCTGATACAGGCTATTAAGCCGGGCAAGCGGTAGTAAATAAGCATGAACAGGAGAAGCAATATAATCCCGATTATTGCAGCCAGCTTGCTTTTTTGAATGGAATCAGCACCCAGAGTAGGGTCCACGTTCTCCTGTCCGATAATCGTCAAAGGAACATCCAGGGCACCGGAGTTGAGCTGGATAGCCAGGTTATCGGCTTCGTCCATGGTGAAGTCTCCCTCTATTTGCCCCAGTGTCCCAGCTTTGATTACGCTACGTACTATTGGGGCTGAGATTATCTCATTGTCCAGGAAAATAGCCAGTGGCTTCTGCAAGTTCCGCCTGGTTATCTGCTCAAAGAGATATCCTCCCTCGCTATCCCACTCGATAACGACCAGGGGCCCTTGATAAGGGTCTATATTCATGCGGGCGCGCTTGAGATACTCGCCTGTGAGTGCTCTCTCTATACCGTCTCTCCCTTCTGCTTTAGCAGGTTCATCTTTAAATACCCACTTGCCTGTGTCGTCGAGCACCGGGTTGCCATTTTCATCTACCTTCTGCTCTCGAAAGTCGAGCAAAGCTGTTTTCCCTATAAGGCCGATTGCCTCCTTTATGTCTTCCACACCGGGCAGTTGAATCAATATTCGGTCAGCCCCCTGTCTCTGGATTACGGGCTCGGTGATACCATATTGATTGACTCTTTGCTGAATTTTTACTATCACTGATGACATCGCTTCCTCATCAGTTATAGAGGGGTCCTTTTTAGATAAATCAGCCTTGTAAAGCAACTGGCTGCCTCCCTTAAGATCAAGACCTAGAGTAAGCCCATCGGGGCCAAGCAGCTTGGTATTAAGGGGTACTATTGACCACAGGGCAAGGCCAAGTAACACCAGTATAAAGATAAGCAGGTAGATATTTTTCTTGTTCAATTACCTGACCTCGTACCGCATTGCAGTTTATTTAACTCTTTGTGTGCCAGGGCCAGTGCTTCCTCCCTGGTAGTTATCTCACCACTGGCCTGTGATTCGTGTACCAGAGCCAGAAGCTCGCCAATCAATGAACCTGGGTTCAAGCCAAAGGTGCTTATCAAATCATTCCCATCAATAAGCTTCACCGGCAGGATATCAACTTGCTGTTTTTCATGCTCTGATAGTATATAGCCTGCTAGCTGGCAATGTTCTTTCCATTCTTTGGTAGTCATGAGGGGTCCGCGGCTAGCCAGATGATCGGCCAGGGCCAGAAGCAGAATGTCAATTCCAGCATCACCGGTGTCCCTGAAATAGCGGTAAATTGCCCGCTGCGTGGGCAGCCCATCATTGGCCATCTGAACAGGTCGAAGGTGATGATAAACAAGGTTCTGTACCAGGTTAATTTCTTTGTTGCTGAAGCGCAGCCTTTCTAAAATGCTGGCAGTTATAGCCGCCCCCTGCTTTGGGTGTCCCAGAAAGCGTGCCCTGCCTGAATCATCAATGGACTTTGTCCTGGGCTTGGCGATGTCATGGAATATCCCGCCTAATTTAAGCAGAACCTTGTGGTTGCTACCCGAAGAAATTTCCTGAGATAAGTGCTGGTCTATTAAATCTGACCAGGGGGCAGCAGCCAGTATTTCTTCGTGGCCATATTCCCAGTCATTTTCTCTCATTAAAAATTCCACTGCTGCTACCGTCTGAACAGAATGCTCAAAGACATCCCAGAAATGCACTGTTGGCTGACTTACCCCTTTGCTCTCTGCCAGTTCAGGGACCAGGGCTAGAAGCAAACCAAGACTGTCCAGGTAGTGTAGATGTTGGGCAGCTTTAGGCAGGCTAAGCAATCGAAGCAATTCCTCTCTCACTCTCTCACCGGCGACTTTGGTGATTGATTGGGAGTGGTGACGAATCAAGTCTTCCGTCTCTGGCTCTATGGTGAAATCGAGTTCAACAGCCAGGCGCACCGCTCGGAGCAACCTGGCTGTGTCGGACTCGAATATTTCATCGCTCACTGCCCGCACCAACTTATTTGCTAAATCTTTTTCCCCAGAGAACGGGTCTATCAGCTTCAGTTGAGTTCGCTTCTCTGTACTTGCAGTGATAAATCGGCTTAGTTCTGTAGCCATAGCGTTTACGGTGAAGTCCCGTCGGGCGAGGTCTGATTCAATATCGCCCGAGAAAGAGGAAAAATCAAGGTGACACTCAGTCCCACCAGATTTAACATCTTGCGGGATGTCCTCCTGTCGCTCTTTCTCAAATAATATTACCCTGGCTATGCTGTTTGCCCTGTCAAGCAACACAAATTTACCATTGAGGTCTTCAGCTACCCGCTGAGCTATGTCCAGGGCATTACCGTTAACTGCAATATCAACATCATTTGTTTGTCTACCCAGAAGCGAGTCGCGAATGATGCCGCCAACAACATAGCCTTGACATTCCTGGTGAGCCAATAAGAGGTAAACCCTGTTCAAGATATCGATAATATTGTCATGTTTGAGGCGAGACATTGCCGATAATTATAGTTTGAAGCGAAGCCCGTTGTAAAGTGCATGTACTCATCCACATGATCGGTGACACTCCGCCTCCTCTACTGTTGTTGTGAGGGGCTGGGGCGCGCCTTACTGTCGTTGCGAGGGGC
>DAOVDO010000097.1 GCA_030669525.1 Dehalococcoidia bacterium
AAGCTCCACGTGGACCCATTACCGTAACTGCCAAAATACGCTACAAATCGAAAGAGACAGCGGCAACTTTGTCACTCGAAGGAGGTTCCCCTGACATCTGGTTTTCCCAGCCGCAAAGAGCAATTACTCCAGGACAGGCCATTGTATTTTACCAAGGCAATGAGGTGTTAGGCGGTGGCGTTATCGAAAGCTCACAGCCAACCACACTGGATAATGAAAAGAGCGAATATATCACAGCCACCTGACTTTGCCCGCGAAAAGGAGCTTAAATCGCAGGGCTATGATCTTATAGCCGGCATTGATGAAGCCGGGCGTGGAGCTCTGGCTGGCCCAGTAGTCGCCAGTGCTGTCATACTGCCTTACCACCATCATCCCGACTGGCTTAAACTCGTTCATGATAGCAAGGAGTTAAGTCCCAGGAAGCGTGAATTTCTCTTTGATTTAATACGAGAAGAAGCACTGGCGGTAGACACCGGCATAGTGTCACACGAAATAATAGATGATATAAACATCCTACAGGCAACCCTGCTGGCAATGAAGCAAGCGGTAGAAAAACTGCCAGAACATCCGCATTTTCTTCTTATTGATAGACTGACCTTGCCGGGATGTGCTATTCCCCAAAGAGGCATAACCAGGGGCGATAAGCTATGTCTCTCCATTTCCTGCGCTTCTATCATAGCTAAAGTCACCAGGGATCGTATAATGGAAAAGTTCGATGCGGTCTACCCCGGCTATGGATTTGCCAGGCATAAAGGTTATGGGACACGAGAGCACATCTCCTGCCTGCAGCGGTTGGGACCCTCGCCAATTCACCGCCTATCCTTTGCTCCAGTTAAAAAGGTTAGTATAAGCAAATCATCACTCGCCTGAAGAGGGAACAATAAATATGAATCGCCAGGAGACAGGCAAACAGGGAGAGAAACTAGCCCTGGAATTTCTCAAAAAGAAAGGCTATCACATCCAGGAAACCAACTTTCGCTGCCGGGAAGGTGAAATTGATATTGTTGCCCGGCAGAAGGATTTCCTTGTCTTTGTCGAAGTTCGCACCAAGAGCAATCTGGCCTTCGGCACTCCGGAGGAATCCATAAAGCAACATAAGAAAATGAAACTGGTCACAACTGCCCTATCTTACATTGACAGCCACCAGAATCTGCCCTCGCTATGGCGCATAGACATTGTAGCGATAGAAATTGACCCCAGTGGTAAGAGCAAACGCATCGAGCTGATTGAAAACGCTATCAGTGGCGAAGATTTCTATAAAGCTGGCTTTTAACCTCTCCCAGCCAACAACACACCGTGTTCTGCTTTACTATCGCATCTCGGCTTGTCCACCTCAACATCCGTGTGGAATGGCTGTACGCCAACATACGCCAGTAAGTGTCAAGCATCTACCTCGCTGCACAGCTCAGCAGCCAATATTCTGTTGCTGATTTTATATTGGATTTCAGTCGAAACCAACCCAGGTGGTTATGTTCTCCACGGGCTCACGCTTGCTCTCCAGCTTGTTCGCCGGAAAGTCCCAGTCCGGGTAGCCAATAGCAATGGATATCGATATTCGCCTGGACTCCGGTATACCGACAAATTCTCTTAATACCTCCGGAAACATTACCCCCTGCCCGGCAATACAGGTGCCAAGACCATAGCCAAGTGCAGCCAGACAGATACTCTGGGTGATGATACCAATGTCAAGCTGTGAGATCGATTCCTCCATGGACCTGTCTGAAGATATTATGATAGCTGCCGGTGCATCGAAGAAACGGAACCCCCTTGTATTCCATTCTGCTCTCCTGTCACTATCTCCCCTCTCTATCCCCATGAGCTGAAAAAGCTGAACAGCGAGTTCTATCTGCCGCCGCCTGTAAACCCCCGTATAACTCTTATACGGGATATCTGGATGCGGAGCTACTCCCGAAGCCAGCAACTCCATATTTCCCTGCTTAATGCGATCCAGCAGTTCCCCAGAAACAACAGTGATGTGCCAGGGCTGGGTATTCGTAGCTGAAGGAGCCCGCCCAGCGACCTTCAGCATTTCCATCAGAACTTCCTTGGGAACCACATCAGGCTTGTATCCTCTTATGCTCTTGCGTACGTTCAAAGCTTCGATGTTATCCATAAAATAACTCCTTTCTAACCTGCTTGTTTTAGCTTTATTATAACAAGTGATAAACAGATATGGTAACAGCAGTATTGACTCCCGTTGCCAATGTAACATGCCAGGCTGTCGAGAGGAGGAGATAAACATTGTGATGAGATGTTAGCCATCCCCCACCTGGCATTCCATCGCACTTATTATAACGGTAAGTCATAAATGCGCCAGGTCTTGTAGCGCCGCGCTCCCATAAACTCCGAAGCGCGCAGGATTAGTTTATTATCCTCCAGCATCAGAGAGCCTTCACCTGTACGGTAGCCCCTCTTTATTGCATATTCCTTGACTTCATTGAAAAGGACAGCATCGATGCCCCGTCGGCGAAAACCAGGACGAATTCCAAAGAACATCAACCTTATACTGGGAATGTGCCGGCGCATCCAGAGTAGCCTGGCCATACGCACTATGTCCGAATCACCGTACCAGCGCCAGCGCGGCCGCAAGGCATAATAGGGATCAGGGAAAGCTCCCAGTACAGCAGCGGGCTCACCCCGAACGAAAGCAAAACGTACCAGCCCCGGGTCTACAATCAGGCGCAGGGAGTCCGCCAGGGCACCAGCTTCCTCATCAGTGATAGGTAGGAACCCCCAGTTCTGGCTCCATACCTCGTTGTATATCTTTACTATCAAGTGTACTTCATCAAGCAATTTCTTGAATATCAGTGGCCGTGTTTCGACCCCCTTTCGAAGTCTCCATTGTTCTGTAAACCTTTTCAATCGGGGAGGAGTAGGAGTTCGTATGTCAAATGTATAGGCGTGGTAATCCTTAGCTTTTCGAAATCCGTACCGCTCCAGGAATTCGCTAAAATAGGGAGGATTGTGTGTCAACTCCACCGTCGGCGGGTATTGAAATCCATCTATCAGGATGCCCTGTCGTTCATGAGTAGCATTGGAGTATTCGCCGGGGCCGCGCAGGCGTATCATACCACGTCTTTCTACCCATTCCCGTGCGTGGTCCAGCAGAGTCTCAGCCACTTCGTAGTCCTCGACAACTTCCCAAAAACCAAAGAAACCAAAGCGAACACCGTGGTAACTATTGAAGCGGTGGTTGATTGCCGCCGAGATCCGACCTACTGGCTCGCCTCCACGCAAGGCCAGGAAGTGGGTAACCTCAGCGTGGCGATGATAGGGATGCCCCCTGGTCAGCAGTCCAGTCAGACCAAGGATGCGGCTACCAAGCAAGTCACCCCGCAAGGGTGGGGTCCAACAGGGATCACCCCGATATAAACGCCAGGGAAAGTCGGCAAAGACCTTTATCCGGGATGAGCCTAAGGGAATTTCCTCAATCTTTAGTAACTTTCGAGGCATGGCAGACCTTCGCATAAAGCAAATCCTGAACATTCTACCAGACACTATAGGCCCGAATATACATTCCCACCCCTAATAGCACCCATGGGATTTAGCAAACTCAGATTCATCCCAGGGAGATATGGATATGCATTTTCCCAAATATATATCCAAAAACTATTGTATGTCGTCATAATTTTGAATATACTGTACTCCAACGATTTTACATTGAAAGGAGAGTTTATTTATATGATACAAAGAGATAAGGTGTTTGAAACAGGCAACGAGGAGAGTATCTGGAAAAGATATTGCGGTTTCCTTGATCTAACTCTACCAGAGTTTATGGGGATACAGGAACAACTATTGATGGAGCAAATAGACCTGATCTCTGAGAGCACCCTGGCCAAGAAATTCATGCCAAATAAACCTAAAGATATCTCGGAATTCCGCAAGATGGTCCCCCTGACTACCTACGATGACTATGCCGCTTTCTTCAATGAGCAGAATGAAGATGTACTGGCAGTTAAGCCTTACCGCTGGGCCCATACATCAGGTAGAGGCGGTTTTTTTAAGTGGATACCCTACACCCTGAAGAGTTTAGATGTTCATGCCAGGTATGGAGTATCTGTGCTCATACTGGCAAGTGCCAAAAAAAAGGGTGAGGTAAACATAAAGAAGGGCGTGCGGGCACTGCATAATATGCCTCCCCCACCTTATTCCTCGGGCATTTACATCGAAGCTACAGTGCCGCAAATTGATGTGCACCTTATGCCACCCATCGGAGATTATGAAAAGGTACCCTTCGAGGAAAGGACGCGCCTTGGTTTCGGTATGGCGCTGCGCAACGGGGTTGATATCATGAGCTCTTTAACAAGCGTTTTAATAAAAATGGGTGAAAGCTTCACCGAAGGCCAAGGAAAGCTGAAACTCAGTCGAAGCATGCTGCATCCCCAGATAATGCGGCGGCTGCTCATGGCATGGCTGCGCAGCAAATGGGCTCGCAGGAATTTGCTTCCTAAAGACCTTTGGCCTCTCAAAGGCCTTATCGGGTACGGCATGGATACCGGTATTTATCGCGAAAAGCTGCAATATTACTGGGGGAAAAACCCCCTGGAGATGTATGCCTGCAGTGAGGCTGGACCTATCGCAACTCAGGCATGGAATAAAAAAACCATGACCTTTTTCCCGATGACTTCATTTTGGGAGTTTATTCCCGAAGAGGAATGGCTCAAGTGGCG
>DAOVDO010000115.1 GCA_030669525.1 Dehalococcoidia bacterium
CTGTGCTCTTGAAGTGGATAAAGAAGAAATCAAACTCCTCATAATAGCGATGCAGGTTTTCCATCTGCCCTGCTATATTGCTACCGGCTGGCAGTATCTGCATCCCCAGCAGTCTGGCCAGGCCACGATACATGGGATATACAGCAATAGCAGCCGGTTTTAACCTATAAATCTCAGGCATAGTGGGAATAGCCGGACGTTGAGAAAAGCCACGCATAAGCACCATATTAGCAGAGGGTTCATCTTTTAAGCGTACGCTCACCTGTGAGACAAACTCGTTGGCCATTTCTGCTGTCTTCCGTGCCTGCGGCGATAACGCTTCTATCTTTCCGGGTGCCATGCCTGCCTGCTGCGGGTCAGAATCCGTTAGCTCAGGTGATAATCCCTCGCCTCTGAGAATTAACACGAACCTGTGTTCTTTCACCGGCGTAACCAGAATCTCAACTCCTCCAATAGCAATTCTATTCAGTATCTGACATAATTCAGCATTCTTCTCCGTGGAGATTCGCCCCGCCCTCCTATCGGTAATGATTCCTCTACTATCCATGGTGCAAAAGTTACCGCGGGCTGCAATGTCCCCTGCTTTCAGTTCTATATCTATACCCAGAGCTTCAATGATTCCCCGCCCAACATCATATCTGGCAGGGTCATAACCAAAAATTGCCAGATGCCCCGGCACGCTTCCCGGTGTGATTCCAGCACCTACAGGGTCGATAAGACCGCAGACTGACTCGCTGGCTATCCTGTTCAGGTTTGGTTTTTTTGCCGACTCCAGTTCAGTCCTGCCCGTTTCAGGATGAGGTAGTCCACCAATACCATCGATAATTAAAAACACTATCCTGGATGGTGATTTGTAGGAGAGTTTCTTCAATTTTTCAAATCCTATCACTATAACGGTAATTTTATCCTTTGTGTTAACTGTTGACAAGCCACCCTTTGATGGGTAGCATTAGAGGCTGGAAATGTCAGACAATAAAGAGCGGAGGTTCATCCTGGGGGTAGACCTTGGCGGCAGCAAGATTGCTGCCGTTATTGCTACCACCCGGGGAGAAATCCTAGGGCGGGGGCTTAGTCCTACCCCTGCACAGGCCGGGCCTTACGCCGTAATAGAGAGCATCTGTGCTACCATTAGCGAATTGTTGTCCGCTAAAGAACTGGAGCCATCTCAGCTTTCAGGGATAGGCATTGCTGCCGCTGGCATCATAGACAGTGCCAATGGCAAGGTTATTTTTTCTCCCAACCTTCCTGGCTGGCATGATGTGCCATTAATAGATGCCGTTGAGCAGCGATTTGGCATTTCTGCCTGCCTGGGCAATGATGCCAATCTGGCTGCCCTGGGAGAGTGGCGCTTTGGAGTTAGAAAGAGAGTTGCCAATCTCATTCACATTACTGTGGGCACTGGCATTGGAGGTGGCATCATTGCCAATGGTAAGCTATATACCGGGGCATGTGGTGCTGCCGGTGAAGTTGGACATATGACTATTGACGTAAATGGGCCCAGATGCAACTGCGGGAAAATTGGTTGCTGGGAAACCCTGGCCTCAGGTACAGCCCTGACCAGGGAAGCTGTAAAACGGGTCACAGAAGGTGAAAGGTCATCCATTATTGAACTTGTGGGCGGCGATACGAGCAAAATCGATGCCAGAATCGTGGGTCTGGCAGCCAAACAGGGAGATACATTAGCCCGGGAGCTTGTTTCCCATCTGGGCTATTATCTCGGTGTTGGGTTAGCCAACCTGGTCAACATCTTCAACCCGGAGTTGATATCGATAGGCGGTGGTGTGGCAAAAATCGGTGACTTATTACTTCAGCCAGCAATAAAGGTGGTTAAGGAAAGTGCCTTCAGCGCATCAGCCAACTCTGTTGAAATCAGACCTGCTATACTAGGAGATGATTCAGGCACATTAGGCGCAGTAGCTTTCGTCCTGGAACATAAAACCAAAAGGAGGTGAATTATGCTTTTTGGATCTACCAGTGGAGGTTTAATCTTAGGAATAGCCAGCTTACTTTTCGGTGTTGTTGTACTCATCTTCCCTAAAATACTCAACTATCTCGTGGGCATTTATCTTATTATAGTAGGGGCGATAGCACTTATCGCCCACTTTGCTTAATTTAGATATTGAGTAGACCCTATTTAAGATGTTTTAAGTTGCCTCTAGAAACTGAAAACCCGACAACCAAAAGCAGGTACGCCTGTGATATAATGAGCGGGCTCAAAAACAAGTATAAACGCTTGAAAGGGGAGGATTTTTATGTCAGATGCAAAGGGAAAGTTGAAAGCTCAGGGAGATGCAAAGCACTCAGGAGTGACAGTTTCAGTGCAACCGGATAAAACAGTCATAAAATCGCTTGCACTTGGTGGTTTGCTTGGCGGTGGAGCTCCCTGCGCAGTTGATGTTAAGAACGGCAGAATAGTAAGGATCAGGCCGTTACACTATGACTGGAAATATGACAAAAAACAATTCAACCCCTGGAAGATTCAGAGGAACGGTAAAACCTACGAGCCTCTTATGAAATCGGTGCCTTCCCCTTTCTCACTGGCTTACAAAAAGCGCGCTTACTCCCCCAACAGGATTAAATACCCTCTAAAAAGGGTTGACTGGGACCCCAATGGCGAGAGGCACCCGGAGAACAGGGGTAAGAGTAAGTTCAACAGAATCTCGTGGGATGAAGCAGCAGATATAATAGCCAGTGAAATAAAGAGGATACATAAAAAATATGGGCCCCTTGGAATCCTGGTGCAGGGAGACGGACACGGGGAATGCAAGACTATCAATACTCCTCACGGCCAGCAAACCTTGCTTCTGGACAAAATGGGAGGCTTCACACAGCAGGTAAGAAATCCGGATAGCTGGGAGGGGTGGTACTGGGGTTCAAAGCATGTGTGGGGACAGGGAATCCAGGGTATGATGGACCCAGCAGATAATATAGTGAAGGATATGACCGAGAACTGTGATTTAGTTCTGTTCTGGGGAGGTGACCCGGAAACAACGCCCTGGGGATTTACCGGCCAGTGCGCCACCCGCCTTTGCTATTTCTGGTCTGAGGTGGGGATAAAGCAGGTATACATCTGCCCTGACGTGAACTACGGAGCGGCGATTCATGCCGATAAATGGATACCAATACTGCCCAATACAGATGCTGCGCTGCAACTGGCCATAATCTATGTCTGGATTATTGAAGGAACATATGATAAGGACTACGTGGCTACGCACACAGTTGGTTTCGACAAAGTTGAGGACTACGTTCTGGGCAAGGAAGACGGAGTACCCAAGACTCCTGAGTGGGCTTCAAAGAAGTGTGGCGTCCCGGAGTGGACAATCAAAGCACTGGCAAGAGAGTTTGCCGCCAAGACTACTTCGATAGCCCATTATTTTGGGGGTTCCTATGTCAGGGGACCTTACTCACATGAGCCCGCCAGGCTGGAATGTATATTGCTGGGTATGCAGGGACTGGGAAAGCCGGGAGTTCACCAATCCCAAATAACTTATACCGGTATGCCCAGAGCCGAAGGACTAAAATCCACCAGGTTCTTTAATCCTACCTTGAATGAGCGTTTGACAACGCCTGTGAGAACTACCATCGCTGCCTGGGGGAAACAACTTATTCCCAAGACCCTCATTCATAAAGTCATCCCCCATACTCCCATTACCTTCATGGGCGCCGGCGCGATCGAGGGGAAAACTGAAGACCAATTCGTCAAGTATACCTATCCTATACCCAAAGAAGAGGGTGGCACTGAAATACATATGATGTGGACTGATACCCCCTGTCGGACTACTTGCTGGAATGGCGGGAATGAGACCATAAAAGCCATGAGAAATCCGCAGATAGAATGCATTGTAGCTCAGCACCCCTGGTTTGAAAACGATTGCCTGTTTGCTGATATCGTCCTGCCTACCAATACCACATTAGAGGTGGAAGACATAGTGACCAACGTCAGACAGGGCGTACAGTTTCAAAGTGTAGCGCTCCAGAGAGAGGCTTTAAAACCCGTAGGCGAATCCAAGAGCGACTTCGAGGCAATATGCGAGGTGGCTAAGAAACTGGGTATGTATGAAAAGCTTACTGAAGGCAAGACCATTGAAGACTTAGAAAAGTCCGTTTTTGACAATATGGAACTGCAAGATTACATCAGTTGGGAAGACTTTAAAGAAAAGGAATACTACGTTTTCCCCACCGCCAAGGACTGGGAGAAAGACCCGGCCGGTCTTATA
>DAOVDO010000003.1 GCA_030669525.1 Dehalococcoidia bacterium
ATTCAAATGTGCCTTACAGAAACCTTGAGGAATATTGGAGGTGGCGTGGCCGAAGTAGTTAGAAATACTAGGATGTGTCACTAGCTAGGTCAGAGCACAACGCCACATAAACAATGAATGTCATAAATCATAAATCTTAGTAATCGCCCAGAATCGCTTGGGCCTCCTAGTCATTGCAATTTCCATCGTTCTCAGTGATCCACTAAACTAGCGTTGAACAAAACTGTCGAATGTGTAATTCTTCTTCCTGTAAACTATAGGCCCCATCTTATCTGATCGAGTACACCTCCTTTAGGGATTGGGCGGCGAGGAGTATAATAAGGGCGGCACATGAGCTCAGAGGTTTTTTACCGTAAATGGCGTCCTCAAACACTGTCGGAGGTGGTGGGACAGGAACCTGTCACTCGTACCCTGCGCTCCGCTCTGGAAAATGGGAAAGTAGCTCATGCCTATCTTTTCTGTGGTCCCAGAGGTACAGGGAAAACCAGCACCGGTCGCATCCTGGCCAAAGCGGTTAACTGCCTCAACCAGGTACATGGTGAGCCATGTAATACTTGTGATATATGTAAATCCATAACTGAAGGCAAATCCTTAGATGTGATAGAGATAGATGCTGCCAGTAACCGTGGCATCGATGAAGTTCGTAGCCTCAGGGAAAAGGTCAACTATGCCGCCAGCCATGCTCGTTATAAGGTGTATATTATAGATGAAGTCCACATGCTTACAGAGCCAGCTTCCAATGCCCTGCTAAAAACACTGGAAGAACCACCTCCCCACGTAATTTTTATCCTGGCTACTACTGAACCTCATAAGGTACTACCTACTATCACGTCGCGCTGCCAGCGATTTAACTTTCGCCGCCTATCGCAAACAGCGATAACCGATAAGTTGAAATTAATATGCCAGAAAGAGGATATCCATGCTGAGTTGGAATCCCTAAAGCTGATTGCTCACGCAGCCATTGGAAGTCTCCGTGATGCCGAAAATATACTGCAACAATTACTGGCTTACCACGGCAATCAAATTGACTTCGACCAGGTTCAAATAGCACTGGGCATTAGCAGCGACCCCCGGATCAAGCAACTGGCAAAGCATATCGTTAATAAAGACATCCCCGCGGGCCTCCGGGTGATAAATAGTGTCAACAGCGATGGCATCGACCTTCGCCAGTTTAATATGGGGCTAATAGAATATCTTCGAGGACTACTGCTGGCCAAGTCCCAATGCCACGAGGCCCTGGATATTACTACTGAAGACCTGTCTGAGATGAATGACCTCATAGCTAATGCCACATTTGATTATTTGCTCAAGGTAGTTAAAGTCTTCTCCAGCGTAGATTTTCGCAGTGATAATTACTCCACTCTATCCTTAGAATTAGCTCTACTGGACTGTGCCCTATCATCGATAACCGGACAGGGTGAGCCAGCTTTAACCGAAGTTCCAGAGACGGTGGAAGTTATAAATTCATTCCAGGAGACCAGCCATCTCACTCAGGTAGCTGAACCACCGGCAGTAGCAAGCAGTACTGAGACTTCCATTACCGAGGTTCCCGAAAGCTCCGAAGGCATTAACCACGTGCGCGGCCGGTGGAAGGAATTCATTAATTCATTAAAAGGTGAGGGCTCCAGCGGTAGCCTGGATGCCGTTCTGCGCAGTGCCTGTGAGCCAGTATCACTGGAAGACGACACATTAGTACTGGGATTTTATCATCCTTTCCATAAAGAGAAGATCGAAGACCCTAAATATCAATACCTGGTGGAGAGGAAGCTAAAAGAAGTATTTGGTCGGTCCTATAAGGTAAAATGTATTCTGGTGGAAAATAAGAGGACTGTACTGAACCAACCTAAGGAACAAATCCCCTTGATAAAGGCTGCATTAGAAATGGGAGCGAAGATAAGAAATGAATAAATCTATGTTACGCCAGGCGCAGCAACTTCAGGCAAAGCTGGCTAAAGCTCAGCAGGAGCTAGGTAATGCCACTGTAGAAGCCAGTAGCGGAGGTGGTGTAGTCAAAGTAGTTATCGATGGACACCAGAAGGTTCGCTCGATGGAGATATCGCCAGAAGTGATTAACGCTGAGGATGCTGAATTCTTGCAGGACCTGGTTATGGCTGCTGTTAATGAAGCTATCACCAGGTCACAGGAACTGGCTAATAAACATCTCAGCAGTTTGACTGGCGGGCTTAACATACCGGGATTAACCTAGAAGAACAATGATTGTCGCTGAGCCTGTAGCCAAATTAGTTGAGGCATTCGCCAAACTGCCTGGAATTGGACCAAAAAGCGCTCAAAGATTAACCTATTATTTACTACGCAGCCCGGATGAAAGAGTTAAGGCCTTAGCTGAAGCTATTTCGACGCTGAAAGAAAAGATAAAGCTCTGCTCAATTTGTTTTAACATCACCGACTGTGATCCTTGCCCTATTTGCCAGGACAAAGAACGCGACCATTTTAAAATTTGTGTTGTCGAGAGGCCCTCAGATATTCCTCCACTGGAGCGAACAGGAAAGTATAAAGGTGTCTACCATGTACTCCACGGGACAATTAACCCCGCACAAGGTATAGGCTCCGAGGAATTGAAGATAAAGGAACTTCTGTCTCGTCTTCAAGACGGTTCAGTAAACGAACTGATTCTGGCAACCAATCCCAATCTGGAAGGTGAAACCACTGCTATGTATCTTCGGCGTGTAATTCTCCCTCTAGGTATACGCATCAGTCGTCTGGCCCGTGGATTGCCTTTCGGTTCTGATTTAGAATATGCCGATGACATGACCCTGGGCCAGGCACTTGAAGACAGACGGGAATTCTAAAGTGTGGGGATGGGAACACCTCGAAGTTATCAAACCCAAGCCATCATAATCAAGCAAAGCAAGCTTGGTGAGCTCGATAAAATCGTCACTTTTTATACCCCCGAGCTCGGCAAGCTGAAAGCGGTTGCTAAAGGGGCATGCCGTCCCGGGAGCAAATTGGGAGGCAATGTGGAGCTGTTGACTCACAGCTTGATGATGCTGGCTAAAGGACGCAACCTCGACATTATCACCCAGAGCCAGACCATCGATGCTTTCCCATCCTTGAAGAATGACCTGTGGCGCACATCATGTGGACTGTATGTCCTGGAGCTTATCGATTCTTTTACTCTGGAAAACAACGAGAATCGCCCCTTGTTTGATTTATTGCTCGATACCCTGCATCGACTGTGTCAGGACGACAATAGTGAAACTGTATTGCGTTATTTTGAACTCCACCTTCTTCATTATCTTGGTTATCGCCCCCAATTGCGCCAATGTGTTATCTGTAATTCGCTTATCAAGCCAGCAGCCAATTTTTTCAGTTCCAGCCAGGGTGGTATTATATGCCCCCGGTGTAGCCAGGAAATGCCCGAGGGGCATTCTCTTTCAGTCGACGCCTTGAAAATTCTTCGTTTGTGGCAAAATTGTGATTATGCTACTGCGAGGCGGGTGAAGGCAGGAGAAAAATTGCGTTCAGAGCTAGAGAAAGTGTTACAGGGGTACATAGAATACCTTCTGCAGCGGGATATTAAATCTATAGCCTGGTTGAAAGAACTAAAGAAGAAGTCCCTTGTTGACAACAATAACGGAACAGATTAAAATCGCCACTCAATTGGAATCGGCATGGATATTATGCAGGACAGGTTTATTTTGAATACGAACTGGCATTCCAAATCGACTGTTGAGTTTCTTCGAAAACCACATTCTAAGACATACCTGTTAAAATGGACACTACCCACAGATATAACCAACCAGGCAGTCCAGGTAGCGGAATAAATAAATGTACGTTATTGTAGTTGGTGCAGGTGCAGCAGGTCTGTACATTGCCTCTTTGATTGTTAAGGCAGGGCATAGGGTGACCATAGTAGATGAAGCTGAAGAGTTGATGGAGCATATCCGCCTTCAGTTCGATGTTGGGATTGTCGTTGGGAACGCTGCAACACCCAGGGTCCTGCGTCAGGCGGATGTGCAACATGCCGACCTGCTTGTCGCCACCACATCAAGCGACGAAACCAACATAATCACCTGCATCATGGCTAAGGAGTTAGGAGCTAAGAAAACTGTGGCGAGAGTTCGCAATCCCGAATATTCAGGATATCTCACTGTAGGGGCCGAGTCACCAAATGCGCCCAGAAAGGTAATCAGACCAAAGAGGCTGGGGATAGATCTTTTTGTCAATCCAGAGACTGAGGCAGCCAAAGAAATAGTAAGCATTATTTCAAGCCTCTATGCTACGCCAGTGCAGGAATTCGCCAACGGTCGTGTCCAGATAAGAGAGTTTAAAGTGGAGAATGAAGCGGCTGTGACAAACAAGCCTATCTGGCTTATCAACGATACCCTTTCCTGGCCATGTGTAGTTGCGCTGATAATCCGCCCGGAAGAAATCAAGGTGCCGAATAATAACGAAATCATAAAGCAGGGTGACCACGTTTGTATTGTTGCTACAAAAGAGGACATGGATAATCTGGGTAGCATTTTCAATCACCCCAAGCTCCCAACGAAGAATGTGGTGGTACTGGGTGGTGGCTATATTGGCTTTCGTGTTGCCGAGGAACTTGATAAACTTGGAGTGCGTGTCAAGCTCATAGAAAAAAGCGCTAGCCGTTGCCAGGAAATCAGTGCGAAACTGAAACGGGTGGCAGTGGTACAGGGTGAAGGCACCGATCGCGATTTACTTGTGGAGGAGGGAGTGCCATCTTCAGATGCCTTCATAGCCGCAGCAGGTGATGAAGCTCTTAATATCCTGGCGGGGCTGGTATCCAAGAATCTTGGTGTCACCCAAAACATAGTATTGGTTAATAAACCAGTATATATCCCACTGGCACAATCAGTTGGCATAGATGTAGCCATATCACCTCTGCTGCTCGCAGGTAGTAGAATCACCCGATTCATCCTCCATAGTGGAGCAGTTTCTGTAGCTTTACTGGAGAATGAGCAAGCACAGGCTATTGAATTCGTTGCCAATACCACCGCACATATCACAAAGGGGGGAGGAAAGGGGGCAAAATTGCCAGAGGGAGCAATAATGGGCGCAATTATCCGTGGCGACACGGTTATCATTCCACCAGGAAACAACACTGTACAGCCAGGAGACCATGTAGTTGTGGTATCTCTTTCTTCAGCCATTTCCTCTGTCGATAAGCTCTTTTCAAGTAAAGAATGAGAATAAGGGTTGTTGCCCACTATCTAGGGCTAATAATAATGGTTCTGGGGCTCCTGATGCTTCTCCCCCTGTTCTGGAGCCTTCACTACCATGAACCTGATTTCCTTTCTTTTGCCATATCAGCAGGTATCACTATGGTGGCAGGCTTGTTGCTTTGGCGCCTGATACCAAGCGGCGAAGGAAACCTATCTCGACGCGAGGGACTGGTTCTCGTTGCATGGACCTGGATTCTAGCATCGTTTTTTGGCGCGCTTCCTTACCAATTAGCCGGTACCTTTCCCAGTTTCCTTGATGCCTACTTTGAAGCCATGTCAGGTTTTACCACCACAGGTGCTACGGTTCTTACCTCTATAGAGAGTCAACCCCAGGGCATTCTTCTATGGCGTAATTTCACCCAGTGGCTGGGAGGCATGGGAATAGTAACTTTCTTTGTAGCTTTATTTCCCATGTTAGGACTCGGAGCAGCCCATCTGTACGATGCAGAGATGCCGGGACCTCAGCCTGAACGCTTAGCGGGGAGCATCCGCGATACAGCGAGAGCACTATGGTGGCTATATATTGGTTTATCTGCTTTGGAAGTTCTCCTGCTATTATTTGGTGGGAAGTTACCATTATTTGATGCCCTAATTATTACCTTCGGGACCATGCCCACCGGGGGATTTCTACACCAGAGCCTGAGCATTGGCGCCTACAACAGCACATTCATCACCAGCACCGTCACCCTTTTCATGGTCCTGGCAGGCGTGAACTTTGGGTTATATTACTACCTTATATGGAAACACCAGCATCCTCGGCATATCTCCGGTAATCCTGAGTTTCGTCTTTATATAGCTATTCTTGTTGGGGCCAGTTTTATCATTATGCTGGACCTAATAACGAATATGGGGCAGTCTGTTGGCGAAGCCTTCAAGTATGCTACCTTCCAGGCTGTATCTATTCAGACCACCACCGGATTTACCACAGCTAATTTTAATGCCTGGCCATCGCTGTCACGAACGATTCTACTCATTCTGATGATAATAGGTGCTTCAGCCGGTTCAACGGGTGGGGCATTAAAGGTGGTCAGGATTTCGGTGTTAGCGAAGTACGCCTTTCGACAGATTTACCTTTTCTTCAGTCCCAGGTCTGTTCTCACTATAAAGCTCGGGGGAAATGTTTTGCCCGAGAGCAATGTATCCAGAATTATAGGCATCTCTATATTGTATTTCGCCACTTTAATAATAGGTTCCCTGATAATGAGTGCTATGGGGTTGGATAATATCACTGCCTTTTCTTCCGTTGCTGCCACCCTGGGGAATGTCGGCCCCGGTCTGGGTTCCGTCGGACCTGCGGGAAATTATTTTTTCCTTCCACCATTTGGTAAATTCATACTCATATTATGCATGCTGGTTGGACGTCTTGAATTTTTTACCGTCTTAGTGCTTACTATCCCCGCATTTTGGAGGTGGCGCTAGTCTTGCCTTAACTATACTGTCAAGCTAGCGATTATTCCTGCTTTACCAGAATCAATTATGCTGATATCAAAAACATGAGGGGTTAAAACCGCTGTTGACTAATTGAAAAAGGCGGGGTAATATTCCTGCGCTAATGGAGACAAAGAGAATTTTAGTCCTTGTAAACGGAAAGAGTGTTGATGACGAGGTTGTAAAACTGGCCTGTAATCTAGCCAAGAAGTCGAAAGCTAAGGTTGATGTTGTTAATATTATTGAGGTCGAAAGAAGCCTCCCTTTAGATACTCCAGTTGATTCCGAGGCTGAAAAGGCTGAGGAAATACTCAGCCATGCCGAGGATGTAGCCCGCGAAATAAATTGTGATGTGGAGACAGACTTAATTCAAGCCAGGGAAGCTGGGCCGGCAATCGTTGATACAGCTACAGAAAGAAAGGCCGATTTAATTGTGATGGGGACTGGCTATAAGAAACACCTTGGCGTTTTTGATTTGGGGAGGACCATCTCTCACATTCTTAAAGAGGCCCCCTGTCAGATCTTGTTATATCGGGGATCCTTCTCGAAGGATAATAGTAAGTGAATGTCATCGTAATGGGCTGTGGGCGTGTGGGAGCTGAGCTAGCCTGTGAACTCGATGCCGCTGGGCACAAGGTAACCATTATGGATAAAAATGCCACTCAATTTGATAAATTGCCGCCTACCTTCAGTGGCACAGCAATGGTGGGTGATGGCACCGATGAAGAGATACTGAAAAAAGCGGGAATAACCCAGGCTGATGCCTTTGTAGCGTTAACTCGGGAGGACGAGCGAAATGCCATGGCAGCTCAAATCGCCAGACAGATGTTTAATGTTCCCAGGGTAATCTGTCGCATCTATGACCCGCTACGTGAAGAGTTTTATGAAAGCCTGGGGCTCGATGCTATCAGCCCAATATCAACGTTTGCCCATCTGCTAATGGGAAGATTGGGGATATAATAATATGTACATCATAATTGTTGGGGGTAACGAGATAGGTCATTCTCTATGTAAAGAGTTGCTTGATAAAGGTCACGAGGTGCTTGTGATTGAAAAGGATGCTACAAAATGTGAGAACCTCGAGGAGGAGCTGGGTAGTATATCGCTATGCGGTAATGGCTGTGAGGTGACTACTTTAACCAATGCAGGAGTAGCCAGAGCCGATATGCTCATCGCTGTCACCGGTGAGGATGAGGATAACCTGGCGGCTTGCCAGATAGCCAAGCAAAAATTTAACGTCCCCCGAATCATTGCTAAGATCAATAACCCTAAGAATAAACATATCTTCCCCAAACTGGGTATTGAGCAAACCGTGGATGTCGTGGCACTTGTCTTAGAGCATATTAAAGCAGAGGCATCAATCTCCCCCTTAGTTCATCTTCTGAACCTCAAGGGACAAGGATTGGAGCTTGTTCTATTAAAGGTAGAAAATTCAGCAGCGGTGGGCAAATCAATAGTAGAGATGTCTTTGCCCAAGGGTTTTATTGCCTCCCTGCTAATCCGTGAGGGACAGGAATGCCGTATACCATCCTCAGATACTGTTATAAAACTCGGTGATCAGCTTGTTTGCTTGATTCCCAGTGGCAGTGAGGAGAAAATCCAAACTATTTTTGCTGGATAATGGTCAAGACTGCTTTTCAGGGTGAGAGAGGTGCATTTAGTGAAGATGCAGCGCTAAAGCTCTTCGGTAAGGATATAGATTTTCTACCCTGTATCCACCTGCGGGATGTTTTTAAAGCTGTGTCCGAGGACGATGCCAATTTTGGTGTAGTCCCTGTGGAGAACTCCCAGGCCGGTAGCATAAATGAGACATATGACCTGCTACTGGCACATTCTCTCAATATATTCGCTGAGACCATTCTCAAGATAAGCCATTGTCTGATGGCGCTGCCAGGGCAAAGCCTGTCCGACATAAAAACAATCTACTCTCATCCCCAGGCTCTGGCTCAATGTGAGGAATTTCTAAGCACCCTGAAGGTTGATATTATACCCAGCTATGATACCGCAGGTAGCGCTAAAAAGATAAAGGAAAGACAACTGTTACAATGTGCTGCTATAGCCAGTAAGGGAGCAGCCGATATCTATGCTTTGGAGGTTCTGGCACCGGAAATTGAAACTAATGTTAATAATTACACTAAATTTTTCGCTATCTCCAAACAGAAGTCTAAACCCGCGCAGAAAAATAAGACTTCCCTTGTCTTTACCACCAAGAACACGCCCGGAACCCTGTATTCTATCCTGGGCACTTTTGCCAGCAGGAATATTAATCTAACAAAATTGGAATCCAGACCAAGCAGAAGTAAACCCTGGGAGTATGTTTTCTATGCCGATTTTGAGGGTCACACTGACAGTGAAATATACCAGGAAATTATGCAGGAGCTTAAGCCGAAAACTACTTTCGTCAAGGTACTGGGGTCTTATCCCCAGGCTGAGTAAATGATTAAACTATAGCGTCCTTTAGCCTTTTATAAGTGGCAGATAACCCTTCCGATATCACCCTGGTATCGGACAATACCGGCATAAAGTTAACATCGCCTTGCCAGCGGGGTACTATATGAGTGTGGAGGTGTTCTTCTATCCCAGCACCAGCAATCTTGCCTATGTTCATACCTATGTTGAAGCCATCGGGATTAAGTACTTCTGTTAAAAGAGCCATACTTTTTTTCACAAGATCGAAGTGCTCACCTGATTCATCACCGGTTAAATCATGTATATTTGCTACGTGCCGATAGGGAGCAACCATTAAATGACCCGGGTTATAGGGGAATGCATTCAAAATTATAAAGTTACTCTGCCCACGATAAAGAATGAGGTTTGTACAGTCATTATTTTGTCCTGGCTTCTGACATAAGATACAGCCACTTTCCTTCGGTTTCGCCACATATTCTATTCTCCACGGTGCCCATATCCGCTCCATAATTCTCTTATTATCGCATTCCCTCAATCTAACTGCAATTAACCCTGGCTAATAAAATTACACCGTCGTAAGAGGCATTATTACTGCTCTTTATCCCTTTCAACCTCTTCAAATTGACCCCAGAATAGGGTAAAATTAGTCTATATGAAAAAGTGAATATTTTTAAGGGGTGATTATGGAAATTAAAGTTATAGCTGGTGATATAACGCAGATTGAGGCTGACGGCATCATAGTAGGTGCTTTTGAAGGAGTGCAGCAGCTAGATGGTGACGCTGCTGACATAGACAAAGCCCTGGGTGGGGCTATTGGTAGCCTCATTAGCGGCGGCGCGCTTAAAGGTAAGTCCGGAGAGGTTAGTATTATTCATACCCTTGGTAAGCTGCCAGCCAGGATAGTGGCTATGGCTGGATTAGGCAAGCTCCAGGATTTCAATCTGGACAAGGTCCGTGGAGCGGCAGGAGAATCCTGCCGTGCCTTGAGGAAGTTGAATTGCAAAAAAATAGCCACAATACTACTGGGCTCTGGCACCGGTGACATCCAGACCGAAGCTGCGGCTGAAGCCATAGCAGTGGGTAGCCTTCTCGGCCTTTACAGTTTCACCCAATACAAGAAACCTGAATATGAAGATATTGAACAGATACTCGTCATAGAAAAGAATAAGGATAAGCTTCCGGCTTTGGAAAGAGGCATTTATAAAGGAAAGATAATGGCGGAAGCTACCAGTTTAGCCCGTGATATGACCAATGAGCCCTCTAACTACATGACACCCAGCCGAATGGCAGATGTAGCCAGAGAAATAGCCAGCAAATATAACCTGGCATTCAATGTTTTTGACTCAAACGATATGGAAACAATGGGTATGGGTGCTCTTCTGGGAGTATCAAAGGGGAGCAACGAGCCACCGAAGCTAATAACTCTGAGCTATAAAGGAGATGAGAATTCCGAAAATACCATTGGCTTTATCGGCAAAGGCATTACCTTTGATTCTGGAGGAATTTCCATTAAGCCTTCAAAGGATTTAGATACGATGAAAGGCGATATGGCCGGTGGTGCTGCAATTTTAGCGGCGCTCGGTGCTATCGCCCAGCTAAAACCAAAAGTCAATGTCACCGCTGTTATTCCGGCTACCGAGAACCTGCCCAGTGGAACCGCATTGAAACCAGGGGACATCTTAAAGGCGATGAATGGCAAGACCATAGAGGTATTAAACACGGATGCCGAAGGAAGGCTTATCCTGGCAGATGCCCTGAGCTATGCTGTAAAAAAAGGATTATCTCCATTGGTGGATGTGGCTACTTTAACCGGAGCATGCTGGATTGCCCTGGGAACTGAATACAGCGGCGTTTTCGGTAATAACCAGGAGACAATAGACAAAATTCTGGCAGTTGCCAGCAGGTGCGGGGAGCATTTATGGCAACTACCTATGCCTGAGGAATATAAGGAACAACTCAAAAGCCAAATTGCTGACATAAAGAACCTGGGTGACAGATATGGTGGAGCCATTACTGCAGCGCTCTTCTTATCCGAATTTGTTGGAGATACGCCATGGGTTCACATTGATATAGCGGGCAGTGAGTCCAGCGGTAAAGAGAGTGGCTATACAGTTAAAGGGGCTACCGGAGTCGGGGTTAGAACTTTAGTTGAACTGGCTTTATCTATGGCCTGATAAGGAGGTTATGATGATTATAAAATGGCTGGGTCATTCTTGCTTCTTGATTACTTCTAATGAGGGATTAACAATAATCACTGACCCTTACGATACAGCCAGAGGTATTAATTACTGTCCCATTAATGAGGCTGCCGCTATTGTTGTAGTGAGCCATGACCATTTCGACCACAACAATGTTTCGGCGGTGCAAGGAAACCCGGAGATCATCAAAGGTAGTGGCAGAAAAACTGCCCAGAAAATTCAGTTTAAAGGCATTACTACCTATCATGATAACGCTCAAGGTAAACAAAGAGGACCTAATACCGTTTTTTGTTTTAGCCTGGATAACATTAACCTTTGCCACCTGGGTGATTTGGGGCATGTACTTGGCCAGCAACAGGTTGAAGAGATTGGCACTGTAGACATACTATTCATCCCTGTAGGCGGCTATTTCACTATTAATGCTGAGGAAGCCAGTCAGGTATGTGACCAGCTAAAGCCTAAAGTGGTAATCCCAATGCACTTTAAAACGTCAAGATGTAGTCTTCCTATCACTGGTGTTGAGGATTTCCTCAAAGGCAAGAAACATGTCAGGAAACTAGATTCCAGTGAGATAGAGTTTAAAGCAAAGGAGTTACCAGCGGACACTGAGATCGTGGTATTGAAGCACGCTTTATAATAAAAGTGATATTATTATCAGTTTCGCTATGCAATTTTAAATGGAGCACCAGGCAATAACCTGCGGTTAGAAGTAATGATTTATAAAACCTCCGATTTTATTTTCACACCCCCACCACAACTTTCCTGGGCAAGGCGTGTTTTAATTAAACCTTGCGCTCACCTGTCATCGCCCTATCCTGTAACTACAAGCCCCGAAATATTGAGTAACATTATCGAGGGCATCAGGAAAGTCAGCGATGCCGACATTCTCATTGCTGATGGAACCCTCAGCGGGGAATCAATATATCCGATATATCAATCTCTAGGATATAACTTCCCTCGTGTGCTTATGCTCGATATCAGGGATTCCATTTTCCTGGAGATAGAGAACCCGCTGAAGCAATTCTTTGCCATGCCCACCTTATGGGCACCTAACGTGGTTTTGCGCAGTGACTTCTTGATTAGCGTGACCCCCTTCAAGGTGTGTGGAAATAGTGGCCAATTCAGCATAGCTAATCTGCTGGGCTTGCTGCCAGTGGAGAAATATCAGGAAGGTGAACAGGGTAGTTTGGGGGATCTATACGAACTGGGAATAGAGAATGTGCTTGCTGATCTTTATTTCACCTTGCCCTTCGACGTAGGTATTATTGAAGCTGATAAGAAATTCTTCTATACCGACGACCCCACGAAAGGGGAAGTGGAAGAATGTGGGAAAATCCTCATCGGCGAACCATATAAAGTCGACTGCGAAGCTGCACAACTGGCTGGCATTAATACTGAGCACCTGAGGATAATCGATGAAGGCAGAAGCCAGCTTGGCGGCTGAAGTCCGTTATGCCAGCTTTTCTATAAGATTAGGATAAAGGAACATTTAAATGATTTCTGTTGAAGAGGCTCTGGACAAGATTCTGAGCTATGTAGAAGTGCTGGAACCAGAAGAGACGCCTCTCTTGGATTGTCTGGGGCAGGTTCTGGCTGCCGATATCTATTCCACCATTGATATCCCTCCAATGGATAATTCCGCCATGGATGGCTATGCCTTGCGGGCTGAAGATACAAGTGGCGCCAGCTCATCATCCCCCAGATATCTAAAGGTTATTGGTGAAGTCGCTGCCGGCTATCTGCCTGATAAGGAAGTTAAGCCAGGAACAGCAGTTCGCATTATGACGGGGGCACCATTGCCTGCAGGAGCCGACGCCGTAGTACCATTTGAGGATACCGACGAGGAAAACAGGAAATCATCTCAAGATAATCTATGGCAAATCGGTATACTGTGCCAGGTGGAGAAGGGATCACTTGTTCGATATGCAGGAGAGGACATTGCCAGGGAATCACTAGCTTTAGGAAAAGGGCAGGTACTTCGCCCCCAGGAGATAGGCGTGTTAGCCACACTGGGATACTCTACGGCACTGGTCATTCGCCGCCCTGTTATCTCTATTCTGGCTACCGGAGATGAGCTTATAGATATCGACCAACCATTACCCCCGGGAAAGATTCATAACAGCAATTCCTATATCATCGCCGCCCAGGTCATAAAATATGGTGGAATTCCCAAAATCCTTGGCATTGGACGCGACTCATTACAATCGCTAAATGAAAGAATCAATGAAGGGTTGGACTCGGATATGCTTATTACCTCCGGCGGTGTATCACGTGGAGACTACGATATAGTTAAGGATATCCTGGCAAAGCGTGGTGAAATTGCTTTCTGGACAGTATGCATTCAGCCGGGAAAGCCGCTTGCTTTTGGCACAATTAAAAAAGGAGAAGGAAAATTACCTCTCCTGGGGCTGCCAGGCACGCCGGTAAGCTCCATGGTCGCTTTCGAGCAATTCGCTCGCCCGGCCCTCCTGAAGATGATGGGGATGAAAAATCTTAACAGGCTATCAATACCAGCAATTATTGAAAACGATGTGAAAAATATTAATAAACGCCGCATCTACGACAGGGTGCTTGTTACCAAGCGTGGCGACCAGTATTATGCCCGCCTTACCGGGTCCCAACATACGGGATTCTTTACCTCAATGGTAAGAGCCAACGGGCTGGTCATTATTCCCGAGGATACAAAGGAAGTTAAAGCAGGAGATACCGTACAAGTACAAATGCTGGATTGGTAAAGAAAGGAGTACAAAATGGTGCCATATGTTTCTATCGTGGGTAAATCAGGGAGTGGTAAAACATCGCTTATTGAAAGGTTAATTACGGAGTTTAAGGGGCGCGGCTATCGAATTGCCTCGGTAAAGCATTGCCCCCATGGTATGGAGATAGACAAACCAGGAAAAGATAGCTGGAAATTTTCCCAGGCAGGCAGCGATGCTGTGGTTTTTAGCTCACTCGATAAGCTTGTGTTCGTTAAAAACGTAGACGGTGATTCCAGCATCACAGAAATTTTGCGTATGATTGGCGGTGACTTTGACCTCGTCCTGATTGAAAGTTATAAGAAGGACAGAGCTCCTAAAATAGAAGTACATAGAAAAGAACTGGGAGATGATTTTATCTGTCCCACTGAAGCTCTCTCCGCTATAATCACCGATGAGCAATTGGAGATAGACAAGCCTCAATTCCCCTTAAATGACACTTCAGCGATAGCCGATTTCATAGAAAAGAATTTCCTATTAAAGCCTGAAAGCGATACCTCACTTTTTGTCAACGGGAAACAGATTCCCATAAAAATTTTTATCAAAGATTTCATGGCTAAAGCGTTAATAGCCATTGTTTCAACACTAAAGGGGATTGGAGAAATTAAAAACCTCGATATTTCCATCAGAAACAGTAACGACCAACAAGGAACCAGCTCCCCTGCCTCAAAGGGAGATAGTTAAAGCAAAAGGGGGAAAACATGTTCAAGGTTGGGATATTGACCATAAGCGATAAAGGGTGGCATGGAGAGCGGCAGGACCGGAGTGGTGAGGTTCTTCGAGAAACTATTTCCCGTATAGATGTAATTGTTTCAAATTATGCTGTCGTCCCTGACGAAAAGAAATTCATCACTGAGAAGCTGATTCAGTGGGCAGATGAGGATAAAATGGATGCTATTTTCACTACAGGTGGAACTGGTCTTGGTCCCAGGGATGTTACTCCCGAGGCGACTCTTTCGGTAGTGGATAGAGTTGCTCCTGGTTTTGCCGAAGCAATGAGAGCTGACAGCCTCAAAAAGACACCCCATGCTATGTTAAGTCGAGCAGTCGCCGGTACCCGCGGAGAATGTTTGATAATTAACCTGCCCGGTAGTCCTAAAGCAGTGCGTGAGTGCCTTGAATCGATATTGGCGGCTCTCCCTCATGCTGTAGAAACGCTTAAAGGGCAACAAGGGGAGTGCGCTACTACTGAAACTCAACTATAACTTTATTTCACCTTACGGATAGTCTATTGCTTTTTGCACAGAAGGTTTGAATATTATATAATCCGTCACAATAGAATATAGGCTTCTCCGAGTTGCTGTATCTAAAGAGCAATCTATGATACGCAACCGGCAGATGAAAGTCTCGAGGGTATGAGCGGAAACGCTCATACCTCCCGCGCTTGGAAAGGAGAGGAAATGTATATTAGTTATCGCCAGAGCACCTTATTGAACAAGGTGCTATTTTTATTCACCCATTATCCACCCTCATTAAAAATAGACTTCATCAACAGAGTTGGTCCAGTTGTCCACACCACTGATATTCCCCAAAACCCTCCCCCAGAAGTGAGTGGCATCAGCCTATTCGGGAGAATAGAAATTTAGTCAAAACTACAACAGGAGTACGTCATGCTGAAGAAAATCAAACTAACTGAAGCTATAGGAATGACACTGGCCCATGACATAACCAAAGTCATCCCTGGCAAGTTCAAGGGACCCGCCTTCCGCAGGGGACATATAGTCCAGGAAGAAGACGTCCCCGAGCTACTAAAGATTGGCAAGGAACATGTCTATATTATGAAACTTGAGCCAGGAGAGATTCATGAAGAGGAGGCAGCCTTAAGGATTGCCACGGCTATAGCTGGCTCAAACATCGAGTTTTCCCAACCAAGTGAAGGAAAGATCAACCTGAAGGCAAGAATCACCGGGCTGCTAAAAATAAATGTCTCCCTGTTGAAGGAAATAATCTCCCTGGGAGAGATTACAATAGCTACCTTGCACAGTAACACCGTGTGCCAAGCGGGCACCGTCGTGGCCGGGACAAAGGTTACCCCTCTTATCATAAGCGAAGATAAGGTAAAAAAAGTTGAGCAAGCCTGTCAGTCACAGGGTAAGGTAATCAATGTCTTGCCCATTAACAGAAAGAGAATAGGAATACTCATCACCGGGAATGAGGTATTTGAAGGTAGGATTGAAGACGGGTTTGGTGAGGTTATTCAACGAAAAGTCGAGCCGCTTGGTTCAGTTATTGCGCACAAGATTATTGTTCCCGACGATGCCAGCATGATCGTACAGGCTTTGAAGGAGCTCAAGGCTGAGGAGAGCGAGATTATAATTGCCTGCGGTGGGTTATCTGTAGACCCCGACGACGTCACTGTTGCCGGGATTAGAAGCTCCGGTGCAGAGATAGTTTCTTACGGCGCTCCTGTCATTCCCGGGGCAATGTTCCTGTACGCAATATGGGAAGGTATTCCCATTCTTGGGATCCCGGCTGCAGTGATATACAACCCCACGACTATCTTCGATCTCATCCTGCCCAGAGTCCTGGCGGGAGAAAGAATTTGCAGAGAAGATATAGTGGAACTGGGTCATGGTGGATTGTGCCTTGGTTGCCAGAAGTGCACTTTCCCCATTTGCCCCTTCGGCAAATAGGGTTCAGTCTTAACATCATTGAAAGGAGTGTAACATGATAAAGAAGTTGCTTGTCTCGCTACTGACGGGATTACTAATTTTCATCTCTGGTATAGGTTGCACTCCGAAAGGGGAGGCACCCATTGGTATGGCGGTTGAGTTTATGGACCACGCTGCCTCCGCCTATATAAGTCAGGACAAAGGTTGGTTTGAGGAGGAAGGACTGAAGCTGACTGCCTATGAAAGCTACGTGACTGGCATGGCTCTGGCTTCCGCTTTAGCCCGGGGTGATATCCAGGTGGCCTATGTTTGCCTGGTGCCAGCCATAAATGCCTATGCCAATGCCGGAGTCCCAATAAAGGTAGTCGCTGGAACGCATAAGTATGGTTATGGTCTGGTGGTTAATCCCAACAAGATAAAAACTGTCAAGGATTTAGAAAAGCCTGATATTCGCCTTGGTTGTGTTAGAGAAGGCGGTGCTGTTGATGTGCTCCTCCATAAGACGATAGATAAATATAATCTTGATGAAGACAAGATATTAGATAACATTCAACGGATGAATCCGCCAAAGCAGGTTCTGGCGATTAAGATGGGGCAGCTAGATGCTGCCTTCCTCCCCGAACAGTGGGCGACTATGGCCGAGGAGTTTGGCTTTGAGATGCTGCTGATGAGCCAGGATGTCTGGCCTGAGATGCAGGGCAGCGTCCTCGTGGTTAAAGAAGACTTGATAAGAAACCATCCCGATATCGTGGAAAGTCTGGTCAAGGTATCACAAAAGGCAACTGATTGGGGTAACCAACACCCTGACGAGGCAGCAGAAGTTGTAGCTCAGCAGTTGCAAGCTGTTGGTGGGAGTCTTTTCCCTGCTAAGGCAGCCGAGGCGGCTGCCAAGTTAGAAATTACCCCTGAAATATTGCTACGGTCTATGACCAGGCTGGAATATACTACCGCTGTTGATCCTGAAGTGGTTCAGGGGACGATAGATTACATAGCAGGGCTAGGCTACATAAAAAGTAGCTTTAATGCTGAAGAGATTCTGGATTTGCGACTCCTTAAGTGATGAAAAGGCTTAAACAGCTTAAACCGGGGTGGGGTATAGTACCCGTAGTCATATTCCTGGGAATATGGGAAATGGTCGCTCGCTTAAATTTCACCCCAGGTCAATTTTCTTTCCCTGCATTCTCAACAGTGCTAATGGAGTTCTATTACCTGACAGCCAACGGGGTGCTGGGAGATAGTTTTCTTAGCAGCCTGGTCCGGGTCTTAATCGGCTTTTCTACCGGTTCCATTGCCGGGTTGGCTGTGGGAATTATAATGGGGTGGAGAGAGGTTATTAACAAAGCACTGAACCCCATAGTCAGTCTACTTTACCCCATTCCAGCCCTGGGCTGGCTGCCTCTGTTGATGCTTTGGCTCGGAATTGGAGAGGCTCTACCCATAACCATAATATTTATATGCTCCTTCTTCCCCATCCTCTACAACACAGCTACCGGTATTAAAACTGTAGACAGGAATTACGTACAGGTGGCCAGAACATTAGGTGCCTCCGACATTAAGATTTTAACCACGGTCGCCATGCCCCTGGCCCTGCCCAATATTTTCACCGGGCTGAGGTTGGAAGCAGGAATGGCATGGCGAGTGATAATAGCTGCCGAGATGGTAGCCATTCCCACCGGGATTGGAGCACTTATGATGAAAGCTGAAAGCCTGATGCGTATAGATATCATCATAGTTTGCCTGATAGTATTGGCCGTGATGTGTCTCTCCTTTGAAAGGTTCTTTGCTTTCTTGGAAACGAGGTCGACCGGCCAGTGGAGGTAATATGCCATCAATTGAGCTTAGAAATATTTCCAACTATGTTTGCCAGAATGTCAATCTGAAGATATTCAATAAGGAATTGCTGGTATTATTGGGACCAAACGGTGCCGGGAAAACTACCTTGTTGAATATCATCGCTGGACTGATTGACTATCAGGGGTCAGTTCTTTTTGATGGTAAGGCGGTAGACAAACTGCCTGCTAGCAAAAGGAGGATAGGTTATCTGTTTCAAGAATTGGCTCTATTCCCTCACCTCGATGTCGCCTCCAATATAGCCTATAGTTTAAAAGTCCAAAAACAATCTCAGAACGAACTGGAAGCCAGAGTTGAGGAACTACTCCAAATGATGAAAATTAAACATCTATCGTCTCGCTACCCCAAAAACCTGAGTGGCGGTGAGAAACAGCGAGTGGCCCTGGCCAGAGCCCTTGCTCCAGCTCCTGATGTTCTGCTTCTGGATGAACCACTGAGCAGCCTGGACATGCAAACCTCGAAATACCTTAAAATGGAGCTAAAACAAGTCCTCAATAAGCTGGGAATTACCACTATATATGTGACCCATGACCTGATAGAGGCTGAAGAAATGGCTGATAGAACAGCCATAATCCAGGGCGGTCGCATACAACAGGTTGCAGCACCGCTAGAGGTATTCTTTCATCCCAACAATGATCTTGTCTCTGATTTTATCGGAGCACCAAATATTTTAAACTGCGATTACTGCCGAAGCTTGGGACAGGGAATCGTGGAGGTTAATTGTAATGGGCTGAAAATAGTAATTCCTCATGATGGAGATGTGATTCACAGAATTGCGCTGCTACCTGGAGATATATATATTTCCAACACCAACCCCCCGGGACCACAGATGAACCGCTTTAAAGGGCTTATCACCTCTATCAAACCTACCAGTAATGCAACCAGAATCGAGGTAAAGGTGGGAAAAAAGCTTTTACTGGCTGAAATGTCCCGCCATATATTTGAAGACATGGATTTAGTGGTGGGTAAAGAGGTCTTTTTAATATTAAAGCTGAAAAGAATAAGAGTCTATGAAAACAAGAATGGCAGGTGAAATAAATTGTATGACGTGATTAAAAAAGAATTTACCAGGACTATAAATCAAAATGGGCTCGAGGCGGAGGAGGTAGTGATTAAGACCATCGCGCTGTCCCCACAAGAAGCCATTGGCGACCCCGAGGATAAGGACTACCCACTGATAACCGGCAGGGAGCGCTTGATGCAGGCGGAGTTTAAAGGTTCTCTGGGGCAAGCTTTTACCGATATGTATGGCAATTTCAACGGCAGATTGAATGATATCGTGGAAATGGATTTAAAGAATAACTTCCGCAGAGCCATATTTATCTCCAGCCTTAATGCGGTGATGAGGCATTTAAAGCTAGTGGATAAAACAATACACTGCAGAAATAATGAGCCACGAGAATGCAGCCAGGAACTGGTAAAATATATAGAGAGGAATTACGGCCAACCGAAAATAGCCTTCATCGGTTTTCAACCCAGGATGGTTGAAGCATTATCGGCAAATTTCGAGTTGAAAGTAACTGACATGGACGCCGACAATATTGGCACGGTAAAGTTTGGGGTAAAGATAGACAGCCCGGAGAAGACACAAGAGAATTTAAAATGGTGTGATATGGTCCTGGCAACCGGCACCACTGTAGTCAACAGTACCTTCAATCAGTTCAGGTTATCCAGGCCAGTCGTATTTTACGGTATTACTATATCCGGTGTGGCCAAATTGTTAGGCTTAA